>JAOZSM010000125.1 GCA_029939675.1 Fidelibacterota bacterium | reverse complement strand
AAGAGGTGCGTGATGTTAGTTTGGGATTCGAGTTATAGTGTTCGCGTAAAAGAAATCGATAATCAGCACAAGCGGATGATCGACTATATAAACCTGCTGGAAGCGTCTACCCGGGATGCAGATCCCAAGGAATTGGTTGGCAGAATTCTGAAAGGTCTTATGGTTTATACAATTGAGCATTTTACTACGGAGGAAGACTATTTCCGAAAATTCAACTACGGAAAAACTGAAGAACATATTGCAGAACATCAAAAATTAATCAAGGAGTTAAATAATTATGTCACCCAGTTTGAAAAGGATGATGCTTTTAACTCAGATCAGTTTATGAGTTTCCTCAGAGATTGGCTTATCGACCACATTATGGGTGTTGACAAAGAATATATGCACTGTTTTGCTGATAACGGATTGACCTGATTGTTCGATTAATGAGAATTAAACGAAGTGGCCGGGTAATGCTGGGTACTACCCTGGTGCTCTTGTTCTTTGCAAGTCTGGTTATTTGGCACGACACCCCCTCAGAATCCCCTGAACAACAAAACGTGATCCAGGATCTCATCCAAAACAACCTGGAACTAAAAACATTTCTTGCCCGGCTCCCGGTGAACAAAAGGGTTCCTGCTTTTTACAGTGTTGGTCTCCCGGGGAAACAACCCTGGCCCCAGAGCTACGAGCGGGCTTGTTACGCCGATCCATTGGCTGCCCGGTGGCAATTTGCCACTATTCGAGAGGCCTTTTCAAACGAGATTGAGGTGGTTCGTTATCGAAGTTCTAGTGATTTTCTTGAGTTACTTCTGACCGCAGAAAAGGCACAGCCTGGCTTTATTAATAAACTGAACCTGCCCTCACATACAGCTGTTAAGGAAAACCCTTGGGCTGTTTCTCTAAAATCACTGGTTGCTTTTTTGGTTGGGGGGCTTGGGTTGATGGTGGTCAGGCAGGTAAAAAATTATAGAAGAATAAAACATTCCAGATAGTCCAGGCGACGGTTTGAATTCTCGCTGAATTTATTACAAATGATTCTGGTCAGGAAAGGTTTAGGGCTTTTTCTCCGGGATTGATGGCAGGCTAATGTTTTTCATGCCATCCCAGATATCTACAGATCGTAAATCCGGTTTCTGGCGGTATTTGAATAATATTTCATCCTGCTTTTGCTTCAAGCTCAGATTTGCATAACCCCAATCAAAAATAGTGAGAATAATATTTGTTGAGAATCCGGCGACAAAAACGGCAGCATTTGCCGAAGAGTTTTCAGCAAGGTCCTGAAAATTATTTGCTTCAATATCTGGGTTAAAAAGAGCGTTCAATGTGACGGTACCCATGGCAGCTAAACCTAGATAACGGCCGAGAATAATATAGGTAGCCAGAGTATCCTCTTTGGCAAATTTAGTGGCATATCCAGGAAAAATGATGGTTGTAAATAACTCTTTCCAGCCCAGGTCACGATTTAGAATCTGAAATTCTGTCAGGGTTAATGAGTCTGGCATGGTTGGTAACTCGAAAGGCTTATGTACTTCAACCTGAAAATCTTGAGCAAAAAGTAGATTTGAAAATAGAGTGTATGTGATAATCCGCTGCAGCATTTATTTCCCCTTTTAAAATTTATCCGTTTATCGAAAAAGGTAGTTGATAATTTGCAAAGATGCAACCGGAGGGTAAACCGGTTTATATTTTGGACAAGTCAATCTTGTTATGGAAATGCCAGAAAAGGCAATAGCAAATGGTAGTAGATATGGCATAAAAAATGTATGTTGAAGGCTCAAATGATACGTTATAGTTTTCTAAATATGTTAACGAAAAAGTAAGGTGTTTTCATGAAACGTTTTCAGATCGTTGTTTTGGTAATTCTGGCAGCCTCCCTGGGATTATGGTCCTGTGGCGGTGGGGATAAAAAAGTAGCTGATAATTCAGCAGCAGAGGGTAATGTTACAAAAAAAGATGTAACCACTTCAGCAAAAGATGGCGGCTATGGATTTGAAAATATAGCTGAAGATCTAGGCTATCAAACCTATGTAATGCCACCTGAAGAACAGATTTATTTTGGTGATCCCCGGGCTAAGAAAGGTGGAACATTTCGTCATATCACATCCCGTTTTCCGGCCACCATGCGTACCGAAGGTCAGAATGCCAATTATGTGGAAAACAGCACCATTTCCGGTCTTTGTTATGAAGGCCTGATCACAACTCATCCTCTGACACTGGAATTTATTCCTTCCCTGGCCAGTCATTGGAAGGTCTCTGATGATAAGCTGAAGTTTTGGTTCCGCATCAATCCTGATGCACGCTGGTCCGATGGTCGCGAAGTCATCGCTGAAGATGTAGTAGCTACTTGGGATCTCCACATGGATGAGACCATTCTGTCGCCCTCTGATCAACTGGTCTATGGAAAATTTGACCGTCCCGTGGTTGAGAGCAAATACATTGTATCTGTAGTTTGTCAGGAGTTGAGCTGGCGTAACTTGCTTTATTTTGGGGGCATGTCCATTCTGCCAGCCTACTACCTGAACCAAGTAGATGGTTCTGAATACCTGAAAGAGTATCAGTTTAAAATGATGCCCGGAACAGGACCTTATATCATTAATGAGGAAGACATCATTAACCAGGAATCGTTTACCTTTACTCGCCGTACCGATTATTGGGCTCAAAATAACCCCATGAATAAATACGCAGCAAACTTTGATAAGATTAAATTTATTGTTGTGAAAGACAACAACGCCCTGATCTTTGAGAAATTTAAAAAGGGTGAAAGTGATTTCTATACAGTCGCAGCGGCACGTGAATGGGTGGAAGAAACTGATTTTGAAGCGGTCCAAAAAGGTTGGATCCAAAAACACAAAGTTTATTCTGAAAGACCAGCTGGAACTTCTGGTTATGCGTTTAACATGCGCAAATGGCCTTTTGATGACAAGCGCGTTCGGATGGCTTTTTCCTATTTATACAACCGGGAAAAAATGAACGAAGAGATGTATTATAATGAATACTCCATGATGAACTCTCTTTACTCAGGTTCAGCATATGAAAACCCAGGTAATGAGCAAGTTGTTTATAGCCCCAAAAAAGCAGTTAAGCTTTTAGAGGAGGCTGGCTATAAATCCCGCAACAATGAAGGCTGGCTGGTTCATGAAGATGGTCGTATTCTGCGGTTTGAAATTGGAATATCCAAGGGTGTGGATTATATGGTTACTCCAGTTCAGCAGATGATGAAGGATTATGGCATTGATATGCAGATCAAGTATATCGATGGGAATGCCAACTGGAAGAACCTTATGGAGCGTAACTTTACAATCTTTATGCAAAGCTGGGGCGGCTTGGTCTTTCCTAATCCTGAAACATCTTTAAAGTCTTCGTTGGCCGATGAAAATAACACCAATAATATTAGTGGCTTTAAAAGCGACCGGGTTGATGAACTGCTGGTTGAATATGATGTAACTTTTGAGCAGGCTCGTCGAGTTGAAATTATCCGCGAAATAGACGGCATTTATTCAGACATCCATCCGGCTGCCTGGGGAATTGCTCGCAACTATCAGCGGATCGCCTATTGGGATAAATTCGGCTATCCTGAATATATGGTTACCCGCTATGGTGGCGATTATCGTTCCGTTTTCACCCTTTGGTGGTATGAACCTGAAAAAGAAGCTGCATTGGAAGCCGCCATGGCCAACGACACGGTTCTACCAATTGGCGATATCGATGTGAAGTATTGGCCGGAATATCTTAAGGCAAGTAATAATTAACCATGACTACATATTTTATACGACGAATCCTCCTCATGGTCCCCACTTTTCTGGGATCAACCATTCTGATCTTTGTGATTTTGCAGATGGCACCTGGCGGACCCCTGGAACAAACGATCCAACAACTTCAAGCCGGCGCCATGCAGAGTGGAGAGTCAGTTGGAAGTGTGGGTGATATCATGGGTGGCGGTAGTTCCGTTTTACCCCCATCTGCCCTCCGCGAGTTAAAGCGCTTCTATGGTTTTGACAAGCCTATCTATCAACGTTATCTCAGTTGGCTGGGGGTTTGGCCAAGAGAAATTAAGCACCGTGAGGTTAAGTTTGAAAATGGTGCGACAGAGGCTCAGAAAAACGTCGGTCGCGGTACTTATATGACCCTCCGTTTAGAAGACGATCTGGTACAGGTTTACGATAAAGATGGTAAGCTAAGTAATGTCTGGAAAGCTTCTATTGATACAGATGGGGCCGAAGAAAACCTGATTTTAGCCACCATTTTCCAGACCGAATTTTCAGGAATTTTAACCGGAAACCTGGGGACTTCATATACCTATGATCAACCAGTAACCGAAGTTATGGCTCCCAGATTCAAAATTTCTGTTTTCTTTGGACTCACAGGATTATTTCTTTCATATATCGTGTGTATTCCGCTGGGAATCCGGAAAGCCCTAAACCATGGTTCAGCATTTGATTTTCTTTCCAGTGTAACCATTTTTGTAGCTTACTCCATTCCCGGATTTGCTCTGGGAGGGGTTTTGTTGGTGCTCTTTGGTGGGGGGACTTTCTGGGATGTTTTCCCCCTGGGTGGTTTTCGATCACCCACAGATGTTTGGGAAACTCTTTCACTCTGGGGTCAGATCAAAGACCAACTCTGGCATGCTGTGCTGCCTATCATTGCCTGGTCAATTGGTAGCTTTGCCGGTCTCACTGTATTGATGAAGAACAGCTTACTGGAAAACATCTCACAAGATTATATCCGCACAGCTTTTGCCAAAGGCCTACAGGAGAAAAGGGTGATCTGGGTCCATGCAATTCGCAACTCAGTTATTCCCATTGCTTCAGGTATTGGTGGGGTTATCGGTGTAGTTATCGCAGGCTCTTATCTGATTGAAAAGGTGTTTAACATTGATGGTTTTGGAAAAATGGGTTTCCAGGCTATCCTGGATCGTGATTACCCCATTACCCTGGGCTTTTTAGTGATCGTGGTTATGATCCGCCTGGTGGCAAATATTCTTTCCGACATTGCCCTGGCCTCTGTTGATCCAAGAATCAGGTTTAAGTAAGCATGCATAAGACCTTTATGACGATCTCTGACCGCTGCCAAACCATCACCTGGAGATTGCCGCCTGCCTGCGCGGAGATCAACTTCGGCATAGGCAGTCAGTCGGCTACCATCTCCTTCACAAAGACACTAATGACTAATTTGTACCTTGAACCAAAGATCAATAAATCCACCATACAAGAAATGTCACTATATGCCTGAACAACAAGAAATCTCGCTATCCATCCTCAAGAAGCGCTGGCTCAAATTTAAAACCCTGAAACGCGGCTACTATTCTTTCATATTATTAATAGTACTTTATGGCCTCTCCTGGTTTTTACCAGCATTAATTAACAATCGTGCATTGATAGTTAGCTATGACGGTGAATTGTACTTTCCCGTTGTATCGGGTTATCATTCTGGCTCAGAGTTTAATCAGGATGTCCCTGGAGAAGCCCTTTATCGCGAGCTACAAGCAACCTGGAAGCAGGCAGGTAGTGATAATTGGCTGATTCTGCCCCTCTACCCATATAGTCCCTTTGAGGACATCACAGTGCAGGGTAATAAAATGTATGAACCCCCCTCACGAACCCATTGGTTGGGAACTGATAACACTGGTCGTGATGTTTTTGCCCGGCTGTGTTATGCCTTTAATATTTCCATCTCCTTTGCCCTGGTCCTCACCATTCTGAATTATATCATCGGTGTGATCATTGGTGGTAGCATGGGCTATTTTGGTGGTAAATTTGATCTTTTCTTTCAACGTATCATTGAGATCTGGTCCAGTTTGCCCATGTTGTTTGTGATTATTATTATTAGTTCAATCATTCGACCTTCTTTCTTTCTCCTGATTTTTATCTATACCATCGTGAATTGGATTGGCATGACCTATCTGATGCGGGCCGAGTTCTATCGTGAAAAATCAAAGGATTACGTTGCAGCAGCTCTGTCCATGGGACAGACAAATTTCAAGGTTATGTTCAAACATATTTTACCAAACTCCATGGTGCCCATCATCACATACTTTCCCTTTGCCGTCGTGGGTGGAATATCAGCTCTGGTCGGTCTGGATTATCTGGGATTTGGCATGCCGCCGCCAACGCCAAGTTGGGGACAGATGCTGGATGTTGGATTGCAGAATATCTCAAAATGGTGGATGGTTTTTGCTCCCGTGTCGGCCCAGTTCGTGACGTTGATCATGGTCGTTTTTATTGGTGAAGCTGTCCGGGAAGCTTTTGATCCCAAAGTGTATTCGAGGTTACGATGAGTCGCGAAAAACTGGTAGAAGTAAAAGGGCTTAAAACTCGATTCAAGGTCGGGGGAGAATGGGCCAAAGCAGTTGACGGTGTCAGCTTTGATATATACAAAGGTGAGACACTTGGAATTGTAGGAGAATCTGGTTCAGGAAAGTCTGTTTCTGTATTATCGCTGATTCAATTGATTCCCAATCCTCCCGGTGAAGTTTTTGACGGGGAGATCATCTTCAAGGGCAACAAGATTTTTGATGCTCAGGAATTAGCGAAAGTACGCAAAGTTGACAAATATAAGTACTTCCAGAAACTACCGGAAAGTAGACGAAACCAGGCGGCCACTGCCTTCTTTTTTGCCTGGCTGATCATTTATGCTTTGCTACCGATACCAGGTTTGATGCTGGGCATTATCTCATTTATTCTAAACCTGACTATCATGGTTCACCTATTTTATAATTCACCCCAGAAAATTGCCATGGCCAGGTTTCGGGAAAATATTTACAGTAAAATGTGGGATATTCGCGGTTCCGAAATTGCTATGATTTTTCAAGAACCCATGACTTCCTTGAATCCTGTATTTAACATCGGAATGCAGATGATGGAATCTATCCGGCCTATTGGCTTCAAAGATTCGATCAAGTCCTGGTTTGTTAATAAAGCAAAAAGTCTCAAGAGTTTAGAACCAAAGACCCGGATTCAAACCTCAGGGGGCTTTGCCTTTGCTTTTCTGTTCTTTTCGCAACTGGGAGCAGGCTGGAGCTTTTTGCCAATGGCCATGTTGACCCCTCTTATTGCGGGAGGTCTAGTGCCTACAGCAATAGCCTATCTTATTATTGGGATCGATAAACTGATCAGTGCCAAGTTCAAGGCAGCGAGTGAAAAACTATATAGTGAAGCTGTAGGGCTTCTGAATATGGTTGGAATACCAGATGCTGAACGGCGTATGGGTGATTACCCCCATCAATTTTCTGGCGGTATGCGTCAAAGGGTGATGATTGCCATGGCCCTGGCTAAAAACCCATCTTTGCTGATCGCTGATGAACCAACCACAGCCTTGGATGTCACTATTCAAGCTCAGATTCTGGATCTTATGCTCGATTTGAAAAAGAATGATACAGATGCTGCAGTAGTCCTTATCACCCATGATCTTGCAGTTGTAGCTGAGACATGTGAACGGGTCATTGTGATGTATGGCGGTGTAATTCAAGAGGTTGCCGAAGTTAATGATCTATTCAAAAACCCGCAGCACCCCTATACTAATGGTTTGCTGGGTTCGATTCCCAGACCCGATAAGGACAAGAAGCTTAAACGTCTGGAAACTATTCCCGGCATGGTCCCCAGTATTTTAGATCTACCGGTTGGCTGTAAATTTTGTACGCGTTGTGAAGTAAAATTGCCTAAATGTGATATCGAAGAACCACCATTACAAGAAGTGACCCCGGGGCATTATGTGCGTTGTTTTGTCGCTCAGGAAGAGCAGGTGTCCACATGAGTAAAAATACGCTGGTAGATGTCAAAAATCTTTCCGTCCACTTTCCAGTCCATGGCGGTGTATTTTCAAAACGGGTTGCTTCTGTGAAAGCAGTTGATGGGATATCATTTACTATTGATCGTAAACAGATCGTAGGTATGGTAGGCGAGTCTGGTTGTGGCAAGACTACTGTTGGCCGGGCCATGATTAATATTCTCAAATATGTGGCTCCTGATGTAGAGGTTGGTGGCAACATCGAGTACCATTTTGATGATGAGATTGTTGATTTTGCCAAGCTTTCGCCCAACGAAGTCCGTAAATACCGATCTCGTGTTCAGATGATATTTCAGGATCCTTACGCCTCTTTGAATCCAAGAATGACGGTGGCCCAGATTATCAGCGAACCGTTGCAACTGCATACTGACATGAACAGTAAAGAGCAGGCTGAGCGGGTTGGCTGGTTGTTGGATAAGGTTGGTCTACAAGCCGAACAAGCCCGTCGTTATCCCCATGAATTTTCCGGAGGACAACGTCAACGAGTTGGTATTGCCCGTGCTTTGGCCACCAACCCCGATCTGATTATCTGTGATGAACCAGTTTCAGCTCTGGATGTGTCCATCCAGGCCCAGGTAATAAATTTGATGATGGATCTTCAGGATGAATTCGATGTGTCCTATTTGTTCATTGCACATGATCTTTCGGTGGTTGAGCATATTTCAGACAAGATTGCCGTGATGTACCTGGGTGATATGGCTGAATATGGAAATGCCCAGGATGTTTATCATCATCCAAGGCACCCTTATAGTAAAGCATTGTTGTCGGCTGTTCCATTACCTGATCCAGCTCGCAAAAACCGTGAGCGGATCGTGCTCAAGGGTGATGTTCCAACTCCCCTGAATAAGCCCAGTGGATGTGCCTTCAGAACCCGTTGTCCTATTGCAGAGCCATCCTGTGCTGAGCTAAAACCAGTTTTTGAAGAACATGCTAAAGACCATTTTGTAGCTTGTCCGGTGGTTAAGGGATAAGTAATACCAATTCTACTTCACCATACGCGCTATGTGTCATACTTCGAGAGCCTCAGCAAGACACATAGCTGGTCTCCCTG
>JAOZSM010000124.1 GCA_029939675.1 Fidelibacterota bacterium | reverse complement strand
TATAGTCATTTAGGCGAATTTGGTCTATATTCTTAATTATCAACACTTTGCGTCTATGCGTTCTCTGCGAGAGGGACTTTTTGCGGGATCGTCAAGATTGTTAAGCACTAAAATATTTTGAAATTAATAGACATTTTGGAACTGAATATGGTATTATCCACAGGTTTCGCTGAATTTTGCTGGTTTCATTCTAGATACAGTGTGCCTTCCTTTTTTTACGGCTCAATCAAAATTTTTGCATTCATCTCCGTCGGGATATCAAGATCCAGAAGCTTGAGAATGGTTACGCCAATATCTGAGAGGACGCCGTTTGAAAGTTTGATGTCGAGTTTGGATTTATCAGCAATGTAAAATAGTTCGACAGGGTTCAAGCTGTGGCTGGTGCGGACGGCTCCTGTTTCATAATCGATCATCTGATCCACATTACCATGGTCGGCAGTCAACAGAATTTGCCCGCCCTGTTCCAAGATGGCTGGGATGATCTGCCCCAAACATTCATCCAGAATCTCAACCGCCTTGACACCGGCATCAAAATTTCCCGTATGCCCCACCATGTCACCATTGGCGTAGTTGACCATGATAAAAGCATACTGGTCTGCAGCCAGTTGTTCCAGTAGGGCTTCCGTAACACGATAGGCTTCCATTTCAGGGTGATCAGCAAAACTGGCCGGGTCAAAACGGCCCTTCAGTTCGATCCGGTCTTCATTTTCATAAGGTGTTGTAAGCTTACCATTGAAGAAGCTGGTTACATGGGGGAACTTCTGAGTTTCGGCCAGGCGTAGTTGTTTTAAACCGGCATCGGAGATCAGTTTGCCTACAGTAACTGGTGGTTCAGAATCATTTTTGGTGGCTTCAACCAGTAAAAATTTATCAAAACCATCATAGTAGCTGGTCATGCCAACATATAGGATATCCAGCTGGGCTTTTTTGCTGCCTGGATAGTTATCCGCGGTAAAAGCCATGGTTAATTGGGTCGCTCGATCCTGACGATAGTTGGTGTGGAGCACCACATCACCCGCCTTGATACCGGGATAGTTCTTGCTGACAAAAGGTGGGATATACTCATCGAACATGGCCTCACCAGAAGGTGTTTTGTCGTTTTCCCAAGAGTTCCGGATGGCTTCTGAGGCGCTAATCATCTGTTGTCCCTGGCCAAAAACCAGGCAATCATAGGCTTGATCTGTGATCTCCCACATTTTGGCCCGATCCATACCATAATAACGACCCATTATGGTGCCAATGGATACATTTGACATTTCAGCGATGAGTGATTCTAGTTTACCCAGGTGTTCCAGAGCGCTATGAGGCGGAGTGTCTCGTCCATCCAGGAAGGGGTGAACGATGATCTTCCCGGTAGGATTCTCTTTGGCCGCCTGACGCATGAATTTGAAGAGGTGGTCATAGTGAGCGTGGACGCCCTCATCTTGCAGGAGACCCAATAAATGAAAGACTGATTGCTTTTCCCGCCACTGCTGCATCATGGATTGCCAGAGTTCACCGGCATAGATCTGACCACTCTCCAACTGATCATTAATGCGTTTTAGTTCCTGAGTTACTACCCGACCAGCCCCCATGCTCAGGTGACCAACTTCACTGGAGCCTTGAAAGCCCTCCGGAAGGCCTACGGCTGCACCAGATGCTCCTAGAATACTGCGGGGATATGTCATGCGGATTTGATCCAGATTTGGGGTATTGGCAGCCAGAACGGCATTGCCTTCAGTGCGTTCGGTGTAACCTACACCGTCCAGAACAATTAAAACAACAGGTTTCATGTATATGATTCTTTCAATTTGGTTTGGTTTGACATGGCTGGAAATTTAGGCTTTTTCTGGGTTTTTGGAACCACGGATTGCACGGATTTCGCAGGTTATTGGAACCGCTAATTTCACGAATTAGATTTGTCTTTTGGGGTCTTAGGGGGAACTGGCGAGGCCGGAATTTGAATCCCAGCTTGGTGGGTGCGGCTCTCAGTCAGGCATTTCAGACCCATATTTCAGGTTTTTGAGACAGCTTGATCAGGTGTTTTGGGAAACCAAAATCGGGATAACTAAAAACTGAACCGATGCTGGCTTAACTCAGATTGTAAATTTTGGTGTACTTCTTTTCCAGATAGTCCATGAACGGCTGGGCAGATAATGGTTGTCCGGTAAGTTCAAGAACCAATTCTTCGGCTTTTCGTCCGCGACCTATCTGGTGAATATTTTCTCTCAGCCAGGTCAATAATGCCGAGAAGTCACCTCGGCCAAATTGATCTTCAAGCCCAGGAATATCCTGCCTGGCTTGATTAAAAAACTGGACGCTATAGAGATTGCTCAAAGTGTAGGTGGGGAAATAGCCAAAGGCTCCAAAAGACCAATGAACGTCCTGAAGAACCCCTTCAGCATCATTGGCCGGCTCGATTCCCAAATACTCTTTCATTTTCTCATTCCAGAGTTGGGGTAACTCAGCAACCGGGAAGTTCTCATTGATCAGCATTTTCTCTATTTCAAAACGGAGCATAATGTGCAGGTTATAGGTGGCCTCGTCTGCCTCCACTCGAATCATACTGGGACGAACTCGATTGATAGCAGCGTGGAACTGCTCTTTATCAGTATTGCGCAGTTGGTCCTTAAATTTTGCCTGAAGCTTGGGGAAGGCAAAGCGCCAAAAACCGGGGCTTAAACCAACCAGGTTTTCCCAGAGGCGGGACTGGCTTTCATGGATTCCCAACGAGATAGCCTGGCCTAAAGGATTGCCGTATTCCTCTAAAAGGAGTCCTTGCTCATAGAGCGCATGTCCCCCTTCGTGCAAAGTTCCCAGGAGGGCCGCTTTAAGATCGTTCTCGCGTAAACGGGTCGTGGTTCGAACATCGGTGGGGTGGGTGCTGGTGGTAAAGGGGTGAGCGGATCGGTCTTGACGTCCAGTGTTCATATCAAAGCCAATAGCCTTAAGCATGTCAATCCCGAAATTCCACTGCTGGTCTACATCATATTCCTTGGTAAGAATACTCCCATTGACCCGGTGTTTGACTTCTCGAATACTTTTTATGAGGGGCACCAGGCGGGCTCGGATCTCTGCAAAAAGTCCGCTCACTTTTTCAGAGGTCATGTCGGGTTCAAATTGATCTAAAAGACTATCGTAAGCTGTAGCACCAATTGCCAGGTATTTGGCCTTTTCCTGCTGCATTTCAACCATTTTTGTTAGAAAGGGTTCATAAAAAGCAAAATCATTGTCCTTGCGGGCCCTTACCCAGGCCTGTTGGGATACGGAGGCATGTTTGGCCAGATCAGTGACAAAGTCGGCTGGCAGGGAGGATTGTTGGCGATAATCACGCCAGATCTCTTTAAGCTGTCTGGTTTCACGATCATTAAGAGTCATGGTCAGCAATTCCCCCGTTTCAAGATCAATCAGCTCTGACAGGGCGCCCTTTAAGGGTTCCCCCACTAATTTGGTGTGCATCAAGCCCGTGATATAGGCCACCTGTTCAGCCCGGGCTGCACCAGCGCCTTCCGGCATATAGGTTTCTTGATCCCAACCAAGCAAAGCTTCGACCCCTTGCAAATGACTGGCTTCCAGTAATTCTTTTAGAATAACATCCCGTGCTGACATATCCCGACCCTTTAAAATTCATCCTTATGCCGCCAGAATGGCGAGCTTATTAAAATAACGCCAAACGGCCTTTTCGCTAAGCCTGATTTTGCAAGTGATGTGTTTCAGATCACAGAGAATTCGTGGTTTCGATGAAAAAATATTCAGAGATTTACTTTCAACATCTTTGTTTTGCATTATTTTTTATGCTATGACAAACTTACCAAAACTTAAAGCCGGATTGATCGGCGCGGGCCATATCGGCCGCTTTCACACCAGACACCTGAGTCAGCATGATGACTGGGAGTGTGTGGGTATCTATGACACCGACCACGAGCGGACCAGTCTGATCTCAGAAGAATTTGGCGTTCCTATTGCTGAAGATGTGGACCTCCTCATCGCGGCCTGTGACGCTCTTTTCATCACTTGTCCTACAAAATTTCATTTCTCCCACGCCATGAATGCTATCCAGGCTGGTAAACATGTTTTTATTGAAAAGCCCATTACCGTCACGCTTGAAGAAGGCGAGGAGTTGGTAGCTGCTGCAGAAAAAACCGGAGTAAAAATTCAGGTTGGACATGTAGAACGCTTTAATCCCGCTCTGGCTGCCCTGACGGGCCTTGAATTAAATCCTCAATTTATTGAAGCTCACCGACTGGTAAGCTTTGTTCCCCGCGGAATTGATAATCCAGTTGTCCATGAAAACATGATCCATGATATCGATATCATCCTCTCCCTGGTTAAAAGCCCGGTTAAAGATATCCAGGCAAATGGACTGGCTGTTGTTTCCCAGTTGGCCGATATTGCCAATGCCCGCATCACCTTTGAAAATGGCTGTGTGGCTAATGTCACCGCCAGTCGGATTTCCCTGAACCCCATGCGCAAGATGCGCATCTTCCAAAAAGATCACTATATAACCATTGATTTTCAAGCCGGTTCCACAGAGATGTATCGGCTGGTTCAAAGCGCTTCAACACTTGAAGGCGATCGGGTCATTCCCCTGGAGGGCTCTGACAAATCCATTGTATACTCAAATAAAGATCTTCCAAAAACGGATGCCATGTATGCTGAGCAGGCCGCCTTTGCCAAAGCTATTCGGCTAGCTGAAACACCTGTGGTAAGTGGTCGTGATGGTCTTGAAGCCTTGCGAGTTGCTGAAATGATTAATCAACAATTAATGGGTCAAAAATGATGATTTCATCCTCTGTTAACCACAGAGAACACAGAGGCTTTTTTTGCCACAAAGACACTAGGGCACTAAGTTTTTCAGGATTGTTTTGGGTTACTCAGTTACTTAATGATTTTGTAATTAAAAATCATCATCATACTCAAGGTTATTAATAATAAACGCTACAGCTAAAAACTTTTTGATTGTTGCCGGAGAGATTTCCGGTGATCACCATGCTGCCCCGTTGATGGCCGCGCTTAAAAACGACAATCCACAACACATCTTCTGGGGTTTGGGTGGCGACCATATGATTCAGGAGGGTTTGGACGCTCTTTATCATGTAAAAGATCTCAGTGTTACTGGATTTGTTGAAGTCCTCAAGCACCTCTCGTTTTTCAAAGAAGTCATGAGCAATGTGGTTGAGCAATGTCAAATACGTCAGCCTGACGCTGCGATCCTGTTGGACTACCCGGGCTTCAACCTGCGACTGGGAATGAAACTAAAAGCGTTAGGTATTCCAGTATATTATTACATTTCGCCTCAGGTATGGGCCTGGAAAAAGGGCCGCGTAAAGACCATGCGGCAATTCATAAAGCGTATCTTTGTGATCTTCCCCTTCGAAGAGGCTTTTTATAAAGACCAGGGTATCCCCGTCACTTTTGCCGGTCATCCCCTGGTGGAAAAAGACTTCAGGCTACCGGAGCGTTCCATCTTCTTTAAACAGCAGGGACTCGATGAAAAAAAACCACTGGTTGCCCTGCTTCCTGGAAGCCGACGCAATGAGCTGGAAAAACATACACAACCACTGTTAGAGGCAATTCAACTGTTAAAACAAAAGCGACCTGATTTACAGTTTGTGGTGGCCAGCCTCTCCAGTCTTTCAGATTCCTACTACCTGCCGTTTACAGCACTTGAGGGAGTCTCCGAAATCAAGGATGATCCTTACCCCATGGTTTTCCATGCTGATGTGGCTATCGTTGCCTCTGGTACAGCCACCCTGGAAGCGGCTTATCTGGGAACGCCGTTAGTGGTGATCTATCGAATTGCCCTCCTTTCCTATCTCATTGGAAAAATGCTGGTAGATCTTGACCACCTGGCCATGCCTAATCTCATCATCGGTGAACGGGCAATCCCTGAATTGATTCAAAAAAAGGCAAACGGATTTGACATCTCAAAAGAAGTGCTTCAGTTAATTTCAGGAGAAAACGCCCGTCGTGAAATGCTGGACAAGCTCGAAACTTTAAAAATGGCGCTTGGTAAACCGGGCTGCGCCAGTGTCATTGCTTCACAAATACTGGAAGAGCTGGATTAACCGTGGGTTTAAGTCGCACTACTCAAACTCGCATTTCCCAGTTCGCCCGTCGCATTGGAGCTCCCCTTGTGCGACTCATTGGTATGAGCTTAAGGTTGGAAATTCGGGGCTGGAACCGACTCCTGTATTTACTAAAAAATGGACATCCCGTAGTATTGCAGTTCTGGCATGGGGACATGTTTATTTCATGGTATCTCACAGCCCCCCTACAGCCTGCTGCAATTGTCAGCCAGGCAGGCGATGGAGATATTGCCTCTGCAGTTTTAGAAGGTTTGAATTATATGACCTTTCGGGGATCCAGCACTAGGGGGGGCCGAAAAGCCTATACGGGAATGATCAAATATTTACGTAAACAAAACATTAAGGTTTCGGCTTTTGCTTCAGATGGACCCAGGGGTCCTCGCCGGGTTATGAAAGCCGGTACTTATGTGGCCGCCCAGCATTTGAATGGTTTTATTGTTCCTGTGGCCAGCGCTTCAAAATGGGCCTTACGGGCCAGAGGCTGGGATAAGTTTGTCATTCCAATTCCATTTTCAAAAGCGATAGCCAGTTTTGGTGAACCCATTTCTGTCGACCCTAAACTGCGTGGTACAGCATTAAATAAAGCTTTAACACGGGCGAGTGATCTTTGTAAAGAGCACCAGGAACGCCTGGATAATTCTGTATAAATAAGTTTTATGTCAATCGTTAATTATATGTATTCCACAACCTGGTTTAAACCGCTGCGTTTTTTACTTGCAGGGGTCTATTATTTAATAATTGCCCTGCGTAATTTTCTATATGATCTTGGGATATTCAAAATTCACTCCGTGGAAACACCCGTGATTTCTGTAGGGAATTTGTCTGCTGGCGGTAGTGGGAAAACAATTCTGGTCCAAGCCCTGGTTGAGTATTTCCAAACCCAAAATATACAGCCGGCCGTTTTGTCCAGAGGGTACGGTCGAAGCACAAAAGGACTGCGACTTGTTGCCGATAAACTGGGCTTGAAAGAGGACCCGCTTACTGCCGGTGATGAGCCCTTTCTTATTGCTCATAATTATCCCGGAGTTCCGGTGGTTGTTTCAGAAAACAGGGTTGTAGGAGCTCAATATCTGGAGCGCTCTTTTAGGCCTGGTGTCATCATTCTGGATGATGGATTTCAGCATCGGCGCCTGGATCGAAACCTGGATATTCTCCTGGTTGACTGGCCGGTAAATCAAGCCGTCCATCTTCTTCCGTGGGGTGCATTAAGAGAGCCTTTTGCAAACAAACAGCGGGCTGATTTAGTGCTTTACAGCAAGGCGGGTTTGCGGGGTAATTCACACGCTGACCTGACTTTTAATTTAACGGATTCTGTCTATGATCATGCCGGGAATTCACTGCTTCTGAGTGAGCTACAGGGTGAGTATGGCTTGTTTGCCGGATTGGGAAATCCCGATTATTTTTTCGAGTCACTTCAGGCACAACACTATCCAGCCACTACCAAAATTGCCTTTCCGGATCATGCTCGATACGAAGCATCTCAGCTTGCCAAAATTTCCAACCGTGCAAGTCAATACTGGATCACCACCCAAAAGGATTATATTAAGCTCAGGCCTGAATTCTGTCGACAGCAGAACATCTATTATATCAAGCTCAAAACCAAATTGCCACCAGCCCTGCTCGACCAGTTAAAGCAGAACTTTAACTAATCTTTTGCCTCGCATTTAGTACACTTAGACTACATTTCTATACGTTTTGCCTGGCTATATTCATGCATTAGCCGCGATTATTGAAAGATTAGTGCCAAAATGCTCGTTTTGGATAAATTAAGTGTGTGACCCTGATTTAATAATTAATCAACCGGTTAAAGTGTGTGGTTTCATATCATTGGGGATGAAGGACTTTCTGGCCGCTGATACACGCGGATTTTCACGGATATGAATTTGCAGTCGATGGAACGTCTTTAATTCGCCTGTCGTGGGACAATTATTAATTAATAGAATCATATGGATAATACCCGTTAGTGTAATAATACAAACTAGAGGCCATGCATGAATTATAAAGAACTGGAGACTCTGCTTTTGAGCTTCAAAGACAGCTCTTTATCTTTTCCTTTTGATGATAAAACTCCTGTTTTCAAAGTAGCGAATAAAATGTTTGCTCTGGTAGGCTTAGATAATAATCTCCTGTCGATCAACTTAAAATGTGATCCGGAAGATGCGCTGGTTTTGCGCTCTCAATTCGAAGCGATTAGGCCTGGATATCACATGAATAAAGACCACTGGAACACGATTAATCTGGACGGGTCTCTGGAAGAAAAGCTAGTTATAAAATTGATACATGATTCATATGCACTGGTTATTAAAACCCTCAGTAAAAAAGAACAGGAGCGACTTAGGTTTTTAAAAGATTATACTAATTGCACTTCAAATTAGTTGTGAACAAAACCCACCCCCTCCTATACCATAGCCGGCCGGAATTGATACTGAGCTAAGCCGAAATGTGCCCGCCGGCTAAACTCCTTTCGAGAGGGAGCTTGGCGCATTTTTTTATCATGATCAATTTGAGTTTATTAGTCGTTTTGAGGTGTATAATACCAGCTAGTACTTTAAAACGCGCAGTATCTTATGATTGCTTTTGCATATCCCCATGACCGGTGGGTTAACCCCTCAGGTCACAAAAACCAGACATCTGCTTTTTTATGGTCATTTATATATTACACAGCCTGTATTTACTGCCCGTATACAGCCCTCTATATTCTATTAATTATCAATTACTTAAGTGATCTTTTTCGCGGTGGCATGACCTTTGACATATATATAAAGATTATGGTAAAAACT
>JAOZSM010000123.1 GCA_029939675.1 Fidelibacterota bacterium | reverse complement strand
TTTTAACAGGAAATTATACTTTTACTTATTTCAGATAAACCAATTTGATCGTCCTCGTATAATTACCCCCCTTGAATCTGGCAAAATAGACACCTGCACTAACCGGTTCAGCGGCATCTGTTAACCCATTCCAGCTCACTTCATATTGACCAGCAGATCGATATGTTTCACCCAGGTTTCTTACCACAAAACCCCGTACATCATAGATAATGATGGACACATCAGCACTTTCCCCAAGGTCATACCTGATGTTGGTTGTGGGATTAAAGGGATTCGGGTAGGCTGGATACAGTTTGGCGCTCTGTGGTTGAGTCTGCGGTGCTTCAATGCCTACAATTGTTAGGTTTTCATAATAATTAAAGGTCCCGTCATAGTTTCCAATCGCCAAATCCAGATCACCGTCACCATTTAAATCTACCAGAGCCGGTGTGGCATTTTGTCCGGCAGTTACTCCCGCTACCACATCTGGATATTCCACCCAAATACTGTTTTCATAACTGAAGAATTGGATTTCATGAAACAGGTCACCTGTGATCATGTCAAGGTTGTGATCCAGATTTACATCACCTAAAGACAAAACAGCATTACTGCCTATATCCAGTCCATTAAATAGACTGGCATCCTCAGTCCAAGCCGCTTCAGTTGAAGATCCGGTGTTTTCATAATAATCTATTTGTCCATTCTCTTTCCCGATGAACAAATCCAGGTCACGATCACGATCCAGATCGTATAGGCGTGGGCTGGACCAGCCACCAGCATTAATTCCGGAAAACATGTTTGATTCATAATTGAAACCCGTACCCGTATTTTGATGATAGTAAAGATTACCACTGAGATCCCCCACAACCAGGTCCAGGAGATCATCATCATTCAGATCCCCAACTGCAACAGCTGAGTAAATAGAATGATCGATGCTGCTAAAAACACTATGGTTAGCACTCCAGGCCGGTCCGTACAGACTGCCGGTATTTTCAAAATATTTAATATCACCCATTTGACTGCCACTGATGAGGTCCAGATCTCCATCAGCATCAAAATCAACGAAAACCGGATTGCTGGCGCCACCCACATCCAGGACCCCTCCAAATAATGAGGTGACTGCTGTCCAACTGGCAGAATTATTGGTTCCCGTATTTGCATAGTAATTCAGTGGTCCTGAGGCTGATCCGTGAACCAGATCGGGTTTTCCATCACCAGTGAGATCAACCAGACAGGGAGAGTTCCAATAGGTGGATTGACCCACACTGGAGAATTGAGCACTGGCATCGCTCCAGTTCCAACTCGATCCATCACCATCGTTTCGGTAATAGTGAAACCCATAGCCATCTCTGCCAATGAGCAGGTCAATATCCCCATCAGAATCCAGGTCAGAGAACCAGGGATAGGCATAGAGCCCCACATCGAACCAGGTTTCAGACTCGCTCTCCAGGAAAATGGCACTTTCCGGAGTCCCCAGGTTTTGGTAATAACGCACATTACCGCTTTCGCTATAGCCAACCACCAGATCATTATCACCATCATTGTCCAGATCAGCAAAATGGGGTATGGGGTTAGTGCCAACAGTAAGATTAGTGAAAAAGTTATCCACGCGTGAAAATTCCGGATTGTCAGCGTCGCCAATATTGTCGTAGAGTTGTAGGCCAGTAAAACCTCCACAAATAAAGTCCAGGTCACTATCTGAATCCAGGTCGACACAGACACCCATTTCAGCATCAAGCATCTGGACCTGTTCAAACAGACCCTCACCAGCCTGAAATTCAGGGCTATTTGCCGTTCCAGTATTTTCAAAATAGCGGGGTGAATCACTAATGTTTCCAAGAATTAGATCGTAGTCACCATCATTGTCCAAGTCCGCGAACCGAGGTTGTGAAAAAGAAAGGGAGGGAATCCCGCTTGGATTGAAAATATTATCATTCTGCTGCCATACCTGAGTATATCCCAGGTTTGTTAAAAGTAAGCCAATAATGATCAGGTTTTTAATTAACGACATGAGTTTCTCTCTGATAGATTGTTTTCGGTTGGACTGAATAGGTGCATGGGTAGAAAATAAGGATAATGTGATCTATCCCTGTTGGTTATTTAAATTTATTTTCGCCTATACTTGAAACAATTGGGTCATCCCATAGAGCTATTAGATGTAGAAAAAAACTGTGCATTTGTTCTGTAGCAGCGCTCTGGCTTGCTTGTAGCTGTTTCCAATCGTTCTTATCTGTGTTAATCCGTGTGGCTAAAAAGTTTTTATTTGCTCCAGTATGTATTGAAGTGGGTTTTTATTCAAAAGTAGAAGCCTTAACCAGTAATTCAGCCCACTCATCCTGCCAATTAGAGTCAATGGTGATCCCGCCGCCACTTCCCAGGCTGAGCTTGTTGCCCCGTTGAACCAGAGTGCGAATGGCAATATTGAAACTGAAATCACCGTCTGGATGAAAATAGCCCAGGGAGCCGGTGTAGATTCCCCGCGCTGAAACTTCAAGCTCATCGATCACTTCCAGGGCCCGACTTTTTGGACAACCCGTAATTGAGCCACCTGGAAACATGGAAAGTAAAGCGTCTAGAGGATGCAGATCAGGGTGTATTTTCCCAGAACTACGGGAAAGTGTATGCCAAACTTTTGGTAATCCTCGCAGTTCTTTGATAGCCTCCAGCTTAATACTGCCGATCTCACAGACCTTACCCAGATCATTTCGTAACAGATCCGTGATCATGAATAGTTCGGCTTGTTCTTTTTCACTATTCAGCAACTCAAGTCTGAAGTTTTCATCCTCAATTCCATTCTGACCCCGAGGGCGCGTTCCCTTGATAGGCTCAGTTGTGAGAATTCCATGCGCATAGTGTAGAAATAATTCTGGTGAAAGTGAATGAATCGCCAGGTCATCTGTTTCAAAATAGCAGGCATGGGCTGCTGGGTGACGCTGGATCAGATCAGAGTACAATACCCTGGGTAGTGCACTGGTTTCAGCTGTCAGTTGTTGGGTGTAATTGATCTGGTAGAAATCACCAGCCTGAATATAGTCATGAATGACCCCGATGCTCTGGGCGTAGTCGCTTTGGCGGACTGATGGCTCAAAATTCAGGGAAAGATCCTCACCCGGTGTCCCTGAAAGTTGACTGAGTAACTGTTTCAAGGTTTCTGCAAATAGACTGTCAGATCCAATGACATTTACAATTTCAGGCTCAATTTCCAACCAGTTACTGTAGGCCTGGAAAACCGCCAGGGGCAGAGGTCCTGAGTGTCTTGATGGCGTTTGGTGCAACTCGAGTCCCAGATCATAACTCAGGTAGCCCGCGCACAATTTATCCTGGTGTTGAAGCAGGAAGGACCGGAATTCAGAGAGCTTTGACACATCCTCAAGGATAAATGTATGAGACGGATTGAAAGCCATAAGTTGGCGCCAGGTGGTCCCACCATCACCATCTGTTCTAAATATGTTTGGGGTGTTCCGGGGTAAACGCGACCAAAGCCTGGCAAACTGGTCATGGGTCAGACTGCTTCTTTGAACAGTCATTCTAAAGCTCCAGGAAATTACTGATTATTTTGTCGCCGGTTGATGCCATGAGAAATGATTCCGGATGAAACTGGAGACCGAATAAGGGCAGCGATTGATGTTCGATCGACATAATATCTCCCCATTCATCTACGGCAGTAACAGCAAATTCTTTTGGAGCGTCATCAATGATCAGCGAATGATAACGGGCAGCATCAAATGTTTTTGATATTCCAGCCAGTAATCTGGATCCAGTTTGAGTAACAGTTGTGGTTTTACCAAAGACCAACTGTTTCGCAGAATTGATCTGCTGCCCAAATGCCAGAGCCAGGCACTGGTGCCCCAGACAGATACCCAGGATGGGTGTTGTTCGATAGAACGATTGAATTACGGGAATACATATACCAGAGTCCAGGGGTGTTTTAGGGCCGGGGCTTATGATAAGTTTATCCGGTTTAAGGGCTGTAATTTGCTCCAGGTCAAGTTCATCATTCTGGATGACCTGAACTTCACCACCTAAGCGGGAGACCTGCTGATACAGGTTATAGGTAAAGGAATCATAGTTGTCAATAAGTAGGATCATGGATTCATAATCAATATGAAGTATACTTGGGCTTATTTCCCCAATTCCTTTAAGCGGTCAAGGCGTTCAGCTTCATTTTTCTGCAGCCAGGGATCCTGCGATAAAATAGTCCAGGCTCTTTGGAAATAGGATGTTGCAGCATCGCGGTGACCTTTAAGGAGCAGGCATTCACCGATCTCCTCAAAAACATACCCATCTTCGGCTGCACCGGATGCGGTAATTTCATCTTCCAGATTATATTGCATTTCCAAGGCCAGATCTATATTTCCCAATGAACGATGAGTCCGAGCAACAGCCCAATCGGCTATTTGGATTTCCCTAACCTGCTTGTTCATCTGACGCCATCTCTGTGCTTTTGTGAAAATAAAAAGTGCTTGTTCATAACCTTGCTGATCATGATAAGTCCAGCCAATATTGTTATAGAGTGAGCCTATCCATCTTTTGGTTTCCGGATCAGCACTACTTTCTGCCAGAACCAGGGCTTTTTCATTCCACTCCAGTTGTTGGGCTGGTTCCTCAACGATTCCCAACATATGTGCGGCATCAATTGCATAATAATCAGCGTTGGATGCGTTACCCAATTCCCAGGCTTCGAGAAAAAAGGGCTTGGATTTCTCTTTGTTAACTGAGGAATTAAGTACCCGTCCTCGTTCAAGTAGATAACGAATTTTGGCGACAGGGTAATCAACCAGTAAGTCGTCTTTAATTTCGTCAAGCAGTGCCTGAGCTTCTTCAAATCTTTGTTGTAGCCCTAGGGCGCGGGCAATTTGGGTCCTGAGTTCAAGATGGTATCCGGGGTTTTGTTTAGAATCAACTTCTGCCAAAATTTCCAGGAATTTTAATTCAGTGATAACCGGATCTGAATAATCCCATTGTTTATCAAAATTCGGAAGGTCAGGAGTAGCTCTAGGGGCTCCGGTCACTACGCTGGATACAAGTGAAAGTACGATAAAGAGGATTGGAGTATATCGAATAACCATTTTCTTGGTTCCTTTACCTTAAGAATGATTGCTTGGAAATGGTATTTGTCAATATCAACTTACACTGCAAGTTAATTCTGATATCGTATAATCTACACGTGGAGAACGTGGAGAGGGAGTAATTCGTGGCGTCAAATGTTTAAGGGGAACAAATGAAAAAGCATTCAATATTCCAACGCTACCTGAAGGGAGCCAATTGGCTGCTCGTTGTCTATTTAGTTGTTATGGTCAGTGGTTGCACCTTCCGGCCTGCTGAAATTACACCAGAAGAAGCCCGAATCCTCCAGAGCCGCGAATTGAACGGAAGTCCCGAGGAAGTGGCAAAAGCCGTTCTCATTGTACTTCAGGAGATGCACTACACCCTGGGGAATGTTGATATGGGACTTGGGATCATCACAGCTGAAAGAACCTCAGAAAGACGATTAGCTCCCATTAGCAGAGAACGGGTGTCTGAAAATGAGGTTCCCGATGAGGTCCAAACCTTTTGCCTGGTCGCTGGGACTTTAGCTGTAGTAGGCCTTTTTCTGGCCTGGATCTTTGGTGACTCTGATGATGAGGATGACAATCGGGACCACGAGCGTCGTCACCGATCACGTCCGTCCCGTCACTTTCATCCATCACCGGTCATTTATGATTCACAGGATGCCGGGACTGATGTGTTTGTCTATAAGATGACAATTAATTTGGATGAATTGATCGGCCAAACCAACGTTCGTGTAACTGTTCAAGGACTACATCTTGAGGGCTCTGCCGTGGTTGAGTCGGGACCCGTTCAGTCCAAAGAGTTTTATGAAGAATTTTTCAATCGACTTCAAATAGCGCTTAACCGCTAAAGGGGCAGCTATAAATAACTGATACAACCGTCTTATTAAGATCGGATGTGATTAACAAAACCTGAATATTGTAAACGTATTCAAGCCCTTTTGGCAAACATGCTTATAACAAGTGTTGCATTTTTAAACAATTACCCTAGTTTCCAATCATTCAGATAAACGGGGAAAATCAAGGAGGTTTGTGATGAAACTTATTAAAGTGATTGTGTTTGCGAGTTGTATGGTGTTTGGTTTGTTTGCTCAGGATGGTAGCATTTTCCCGGCTCAAAAATCTGCTATTGCTACTTTGGCTACAGAAAATGGTTTTACTCAGTTGAGTCTGGACAATTATTTACGAGTTAACCATAACTCGAATCTGGAAAACCTATCATCCAGCAATGCGGTCCTTGTGATTCAGGCTTTTCAGTCGGCCCAGAAACCAAGTCCGGTTGCAGCTCCGGTACAAATACCAGTCAAAGTGGCGCAAGCTACCCCTGCCCAAGCTAAAGTTGCGGCCCCACGCCCCAGAGCCAGTATCCTTGAAGCAGGCATGTCCAAACGATTTTATCTGGAGGATGGTAACATCATCAACGGAACCATTATTAAAATTAATGGTGATATTTGCGAAATCGAAACACCCGATGGAACACTCCATATTCCTAGGGTTGATATCCTCGAAGAAACAGCTAGGATTACAAAAAAAGATGATACACGGTATGTCGGTCCAGTTCTTAAAGACAGTATGCAGGAAATTGTAATTCGGTCTAAATACGGGGATGTGGTCATCAACAAAAAAGATATTAAAAACATGGATCGTTTCCATGGTGGTAAACGGGTGGCCTGGGCTGAAGAGAAAAAGACTTTTTACCAGGGAGAAGCTGTCCTCACCGATATTTTTATGGACCCAACTGCATTTCCTCTGCCAGCCCATACTTTTTATATCAGTGGTCTATCTCTGGGTTACGGTTTTACTGAACGGTTTATGCTGCGCACCCAGTTTGGCAGTAATTTTTCCGGTGACCTGAATATTCAAGCGCATTGGCGTTTTTATCACCGCCCCACTGCCGCCAAAGAATCAGCAGCAGCTGTAGGATTGAGTCTACATCGTAACTACCCCTTAAAGAATCTGATCGCACGCTACTCACAGTTTCTGGAAGTCGATCCCGTAACCAAATTTACACTTAATGATGTGGAGAATATGGGTACTAAATATGTTATGAATGACCCTGAGGCTGTTGGTATTTATGGAGAACTCTATTACGTCATGTCTTATCGCCGTACTATGGAGAGTGGCCGGGGAAAAGTTGGTGCTCATTTTGGTGCCAGAACGAACACATTTCCTTTTTTGAAGAATGATTTACTCATAGCAGATAGTACGTTTCAATGGTTGGATACAGGTGAATTTGCGGTACCCTTCAGATTATTTGCCGGGTTTGAATATGATCTATCTAAGAATATGAAATTTCTGGCTGAGGTCTGGGTTGATAATGGAAATAAATATCGAACCTTTTCAGCAACCTGGGATGATTATTTTGGAGATGAAAGTCGTTTCATCCTTGATGGAACTGATGGTGAATACAGCATGTTAGATTTTGATTTTGGCTTCCTCTATGCAGTGAACGAGAGTTTCCGGCTGGGGATCCACTTTCAACAACCCTACCTGGTTTTCTATTGGGAGTTTTACGAACTCTAAACGATAGGGAGGAAGCAATATGATCAATTCTAAACGTGTTTTTACAACACTGATCATCCCCCTGATGCTATTTTTAGGCTCCAGCTGTATTCTGGCCCAGGATACAAGAGCTTTTGATGAACGGACAAAATTGATCAGAATCAAAAAAATTGCCAACGAGTGGCAGGGAACAGTTTTGACTTTGCAAACTCGTGATGGCGAGGAAGTCCGCGGCCGATTAATCGAGGTCTTGGCAGGTAGCTACCACCTGGAAGTAGGTGAGATTCGAATTCAGGTACCGCTTGAAGATGTGGTCAGGGTTAGTTATCAACCAGGTACTCCCGAATTATTGCTTAGTTTTGCGGCCGCAGTCATGGGTAGTGCCTTTTTTAGCGGTGCCATCCTCATCGCTAAAGATGATGCTAGCCCGGCAAATGTTAATACGGCTGCCCTGCTAGGAATGCTTGCTGGAGGCCTGTGGGGGCACACGACCTTCTATGAAAGTGAAGTTATCTATATTGAATAAGCAATACTTAAGAGCAATATGTTTTGGACTTGTCCTCTTCTTAATTGAGGGTTGCTATAATAATAGCCATATCAGGACTCAGCGGGTTTTAAAGCCAGCTGAAAATGTGATTTCTGCTTCCATGGGGCTTAACCTGATGGCTCCTGCTGATTATGGGTCATCCTATAGATTACGTCATAGTGGTATCAGTGGGATGCGGGCTGGTCTTTCCTATCTTGGTGTACATGGCGGTTTTGAGCAAGGACCGGATATCGGTATTGGTGGAGTTGAGGGGCTTTATGACCTGATACTCGGTTATGATATCCGCAAAGTTCAGTCCAATACTGCAGGCAAGCCCTACCGCTATGGTCTGCATCTGGAATTGAATACCATTATGGGTGAAGAAGGTACCCGCCTCCAGGGAGGAACAGTATATCAAATTAGACCCTACTTGATGTCGGTTACTTCTGAGCGTAACAATTGGTACGGCGGAATTCATGGAATTATGAGCTTTGGCAGTTTGCAGGGCTCTGAAGAAGACTATTATTATAACAACTCTTCTGGCCAGTATTATGAGCGACTGATTGAATATGAATATAATGTCTCTGCAATGGGAGCAGGTGTGACTTTGGGAAACGAATCACGTATGGGAAATTTCCTGATTCAGACCCAGTTGGATATTGGCCTGTTAAGCCAATCACACAAGTTGCTGGATGAAGCTATTAATACGGGTGATTTAGAGCTTGATCCCATGGAGAACTCTGGCCTGGTAGCCACTTTGGGACTGGCGTTTAATCGCTCTGCTCCTCCTGAACGATCCCAAAGAACATATCTACCAGCCTCTAAAAGACCCATAACAAGTCCAAATCAGGCCAAACCATCCGGTACTTATGATCCATTTACCGGGCAACTGGTCACACCAAAGAAGCCAACCCCGAAGGTGCAATTTGACCCCCATACCGGAGAAGCTGTGCCGCTAGTCAATGCGCCTGAGTTTGATCCTTTTACCGGATTGCCAGTAGTGGTGCCAACCACAGATGAGCCGCAGTCGCCTTATTCATTACTCACTCATCAGA
>JAOZSM010000122.1 GCA_029939675.1 Fidelibacterota bacterium | reverse complement strand
AGCATATGACCCAAAAATACTGTCCGATGCAATTTCGCTCAAAGAAAATGAAGTGATATATTCGATCACCCCTTTAGGATATCAAAATAAAGAGAATAAAAAACTGGCTAACAAGCAAAGGAAATCATTAGATGAAGTTGTAAGAATAATTTAGTAATTTAAATATTGTAGGTTAGCTGAACCATGTTTTTGAATCTGAACTGTAAACTTAAGTGACCTAACCTGCTGTATAGAGCGAACTCACCAAAGGGGTACTAACAAATGAAATTATTAATTCGAAATCTTGCTCGCAGTATTACCGAAGAGGAACTAAAAATACTCTTGGGTGGATATGGCACCGTGCAATCTTGTGATTTAGTTTTAGATAAGGCCACGGCCAAGTCCAAGGGTTTTGCCTTTGTGGAAATGCCAAAAACAAAAGAAGCCAATGCTGCGATAAAGACCCTCAATGGTAAAATTGTAGCCAATAAAATAATTCGTGTTAAAAAAGCTAAGCATTAAGATATGTGTAGCAGACATTCAAACAATCCCTTGCATGGTATAACCCTCGAGAAAATCGTAATCAAATTGCATGAACACTACGGTTGGGATGAATTGGCTAACAGAATCAATATTAATTGTTTTAAAAGTGATCCATCAGTTAGATCATCTTTAAAGTTTTTACGTAAAACCCCTTGGGCTAGAAACAAAGTTGAGCATTTGTATATAACAACATTTTGTGCATAACAATGGTTCCGGACTCAAAAGGAAGCGATTGCTTAACTAAAATGATATCTCAGGATACAACGCTCGAATAAAAAGGCAAATCGTTAGGAAGCCCCTCAAACCTGGAGCGTTATGTACAATTAATGCCACAGATCAAACCAGACGGGCCATTTTATAAACACAGGATACTGACTTGACGAAAATGGCTTATAGGGTTGCACTGAATATGCAAATTAAATCTCTATCAAGAAGTAAATCAACTCCAGGAGATGTTGCATGACGATGAAAAAATTCATACCAATGAGTTTTGTAATTGTGTCTACGTTATTCCTTTCCAATTGCGAGCAAGTAGAAACCATGATTTTTGGACCAAATAATCGCTCTAAACTCATCACTGCTATAACCGATTCTACAGCAATGGTTCTTGGAAGTCGTGGATCTGGGACATTCGTCATGAGCATTGATGTATCCGGTAATTATGAAATAATTGATGCTGAAATAGTTATAAGCGGACGAGCTCACGGTTGGGGAATCCTAAATTCAGATGACGAAATAATCTTTGCCAACAGTTATTCCATTTCCAGTCTTACCGATAGTGGCGTGCTAAGCTGGAATAGTCCACGTCGTGGCCATACCATATCCCGGGGAAATAATGGAGAAATCTTCCTCGTGGATGATTCGCAAACCTCAGTTCTGAATTCTTCTGGTGACTTAATACGCAGCTTTGACTTTGGTGGATCAGAGGGGTCTGGGGTGATTCAGGATTCACCAGAATTACTCATTCTGGAATCTTCAAATATCTTATCTTATACTTTAGATGGAACACTGTTGACGACTTGTCCTTTGAATACTGAGGGGTCAGATTCAACATACTATCCACAAATAGTTAAAGTTTTACCTTTCGGAGACTATTGGCTGGTTGGTAAATGCGAGTATAATACTGAGATAGCATTGTACATTCAGAAACGCTCTCCCAGTGGTGATATTCTGTTCGAAACACACTACGAACCGGACTCAACTTTTGCAATTCTTTCGTTAGCCTATGATGGACAGGAGGGGTTGTATCTGGGAATTTCCGGAACAAGTGGAGCACCAGCTTTCAGTGGTGAAATAATCAAATTTTCACCATCAGGGATTTTTTTATGGAGTGCCCTTTTTTCTGGAGATAGGAGCCACAATTACCCGAATGCCATTGCTATCATGGAAGATGGTTCGATCATGGTTGCCGGTGATACTCGAACATATCCGCCAGAGGATAATTACCCCTTGGTAGGATATTACTCAAGTACTGGCGAACTCATTTGGATGGAGCAATTCAATTCGCATGATTTTGAGTAAATAAATCTGAATGGTTTGATGGCCTTAAGCTGGAGAGGTCCAATAAATTATGAAAGTTTAAGGCTACTTTTGATGTTCGACTTTTTCAATTACTCCATCTCGTAAATACAACCAGAGCTCCAGCTCATCGGATTCAGGATAAACCCATAGCTCATAGTCGCCTTCGTCAAATTTACGTTGAGGAGCACCGACATAACGCTCAATGAGCGAGCCTTTCATGCCAATTCTAGGCTTGAAATTCTCAGGATTCAGTCCTGAGACATCGTCTAATAGATTATCCAATGCCATCCGCTTTAAAGGTGCTAGCCGCTGTTCATCTGCATGTTCAATAGCTCGTCTAAGATCCCCCAGGTGTTCATTAACGATATCTTCAAGGATAGGATTAAGTGCTTTGGCCTCTTTCATAGCTTCATACACCATCAGCCGATCTTCCTTTTGAATCCCTTCGTTGGCATCATCCAAACGACCATCCGCGATCTTTTTCCGTAAATCAACTATCACCAATTTATAGCGATCTGTAAGCCCCTCAGCCTGTCTTAGCCAGTATTGGCTGCGCCCATAGACTCCAGATTGATATAAAATTGTTGCCCGAATGATGTATGAGCGAGCCAGAAGAACTTTGGCAATGGGTGCAGAAGCTGGATCACTCTTTAGTGAAAGGAGAATAAAATCCTCGGCTTGTTCATAATCTAGAATTTCTAAAGCCGCGCCTGCTTTTGTTAAGGCTTGGTCCGAGAGTTCAATTTTCATTTTATCTACCGCAGATCTAACTGCCAAGTTAGGGGGTGTTTCACCTTGATTGATCAAAGCATGGGCGTTTCCAAGTCTTCCCTTGGATAAAATGTTGGCTACATCCCGATAGTAGCGGGTTACCAGTGAATCTTCGATTGCCTGTTTTTGTATGAGGATCATTTTTTTATTATGATGATCAGGAAAAAGATTAAGCAAATCCTGTTGCAGTGTTAAAGCATCTGAATATTGCTTCTGTCTGAAAGCATTATGTGCTTTTAACGCTGCATTAGAGCTACCACCAAAGATCAAGCCGATGTCAAAAGAAATGATTGGTTGACTGAGGTCAACATATGTGATCGGTATTCGCTCCATCGGATTAACGGCTGTAAGATTCGAACTACTCATATCAATTTCAAATGCTTGGTGGTGGTATCCAAAACTTAGACCGAAATCTATTTTTGAGCTACCATCGCCTTTAATCGTGTAACCCAGACCTGCACCAAGTTGCCAGGTCAAAGCATTTGCATCTATGAGTCGTTCGGAAAGACCGTTTTCGTATAGGGTCATGGTGGCAAAGCCATTACCAGCACTGAGTTTAGCATGCAACTTGGGACCTAGTGGGTAAATAATCTCATGCTCTAGATAGAAGTCCAAGATTTTCGGGGAAAATCTCATTCCTGAAAAAACAGCGCTACCATCCGTGAGCTGACGAGCCCACCCACTTGGTAGTCGTGTTTGTTGGGAATTTTTCCAATAACGGATACCAATTCCACTAAGAATATCAATATTGGCTTGTGCCAATAAATGAAATGGCCAGTTGTATTTGAAAATCTGCAGATCATAATTCTGTGCTGTTTTAGCCCAAAAAGGGATACTCAAAGAGGTTCCAGTTGAGTCAAACTGCAAAGAAATTCCCGCTTGAGGATTAATTAATCCGATTCCCATACTGAAGTTCAGAAGACCTAGTTTAAAGGGATCTCGATAGGGCGTGAAAGCTGAAAAAAGAAATTCCCCGAATTCAACATTGATTTGCAGATCAGGTGTATTGAAAGCGATTGTTTGAATGGGAGAGATGGGGGCCGAGGACCCATCTGCCAGCTTGAAGTTCTCATCTTGCTGGGTTAAGTCAAAACTGCGTAGAGAGTAGCCCAGGTCAACACCAACGCGAATCCGTTTCCCAACTCGGCCAAGTAATGTGGTTTTCCAGCCAAGACCCAGATGCAACCCGAGGCCGTTTGATTCCAGGAATCGTATGCCATCACCATTCTTATAGAGACTCAAGTGAGTGATGCCAGTTGTCAGATTGGCATGCAAACTGCCACGACGGCTATATTTATAGGTAAAATGATGGTTCAGGTAATATTCCCTGATCAGGGCATTCATGCTAAATCTACTGATCACAGATTTATTTATTTCAAAAGCGGAAGGGTAATTCGCAGGAAGTGGTTCATTGCTGGTCTGAAAGAAAAATGAGTATCCCAAACTGGAATAGACTTCGAATTTTGCTGGGCCGAAGAAATGATCATACCATCGGTAGCGCAGCAGCTCTATATCCAGGGTAGCCCCCAGGCCGGTCAAGGTATCCTCGATCGTCCAGCCCGAAGGATTGGAGTTTAGTTGCAGATTCTGAGTTGGTATCAAGGAAAAATAGGATATGCCACTACTGATTGATGGGAAGGGTAAAAGATGGGGTTCTTGAAGGGGGATATCCTGAGTATATCCGGAAAGCACCAGGAGAAGTGCAAGTACGGATGCTCGTATAAAACAATGACGACCCATAGCTCTGAAACTAGGACAAGGCTTTACTTCACAAAAGCCCAAACTAGGAAAATAGAATTGGTTTTCAGGAAATATGTCTGGCTAAAATGTTACACCAGCCTAAAATAAAAAACCCCGCATTTCTACGGGGTTTTTAAAAAAAGTAATAAAAGAATGAATTATTTGAGACTTTTCTCAACTTTATCCATATCTTTGAATTTCTTTGATTTGGTTCCATAATTATGGTAGTAAGCCATTTTTAGTTCATGGACCACATCCAGACTTTCGGGGGCTATTGCATAAGCCTGCTCAAGATACGTTTCAGCTTTTTCAAAATTCTTCATTCGTCCGTAAGCCAGACCAGCATTAAATAAACCGTCAACTTCCGTAGGAGCTAATTCTGCTACCACCATAAACTCTGTTGCTGCCTGTTCCCAGCTTTCCTGCTGAAAGTAGAGTACACCAAGATTATAGTGTAGATCGGTGTTTTCCGGGGCAGCTTCAATAGCATTCAGGTAAGCTTTTGCAGCGTTTTCTTTTTCACCCTTAGCATCATAAACAAAAGCAATTTGTTTAATTGCATTCAAGTTGGCAGGATCAACTACCATGGCCTTGTTCAGGTAAATCAAGGCATTATCGTAATCTTGATCCCGAAAATAGACATTTCCAAGATTGACTAGAGAGGTGATATCAGTGGGGTTCTTTTCAACAGATAAGACCATGTACTCTTTTCCCTTGGCAAAATCTTCTTTAAAAAGATAGACCTGGGCCAGAGTGCTATAGGCTTCCGGTTTTTCAGAGTTCATGGTGATACAGTTTTCAAAGGCCTTAATAGTGCTGGCGTATACTTTTTCTTCGTCTTTCGCCCCGCCCTTAATCAATGCATTATAGCCATTGGCACCGGCATTAAAGTTATCTACCCAGTATTTTTCCCGAGCTTGCTTGATTTTGTCAACGAATTTGGGTCCACTTGCTTCTGACTTACTTAAGAAGCTGGCAACTTTGTCCCAGGATTTATTTCGCGCATAAATCTCAGTGGCTAATAGATACGCGGGCTCTGGATTTGTAGGTTCTTTGTCAAATGCCGCCAATAGCATTTCTTCAGCTTTTTCATAGTTTTTTTGTTGTAGGTATACTTTGGCTGAAGTCATGTCTGTGGAATCACACCCCAGAACAGTGAGCAACAAGATCCCCACGATCAAAAGCATCAGGTTTCTTGATTGATTCATTGAATCTCCTCTTATCATTATATAGGTACTTTTTGAACTCGTTTCCATGCAGGCGCAAATATATTCGGGCAACCTGCTTAAGGCAACCCTTTCACAGCTGGTATTACAAGATTATGACATATGTCCCAGGCTCTTTAAAAGCATTTGATTTTGGGAGTGGAAATGAGATATTTACGCCTTGGTTATATGTCATGATACAAATATTACAATATATTAATGAGCGAATCGGGGGTTTGATTCATGCCTACTGTTGATGGACAATCAGTAACTTTTGCTATTCTGTCTGATATACACGGGAATATTCATGCTCTCAATAAGGCAGTGGAACTCATTGAGGATTATAGGAATGTGGATCGCATAATTTGTTTGGGAGATAATTTCTCTCTTGGTTCGGCTCCTGTTGAGGTTCTCAAAAAATTGCAGTCACTGAAAAAAAATACAGTATTTATACGTGGCAATCATGATCGCTACTTGACGGAGGCGATCTGGGAGTATGATCGACCTACTATTGAGGGAATGGATCCGGATGATCCGGTCTGTATTGACATCGTTGCCAATGAAAAATGGACAGCGGAACAACTGGGTGATAGCGGGCAGCAATTTATCCGGAATATGCGGATGTCCTATTTTGTGAGTATCCATGATACTTGTGTGGAATTTATGCATGCCTGGTTCGGTAGGGATGATCTGCCGCCCACACTGGAGGAGGCCAAGAAGTGGCGGGATCATGAGCAGAAAAAACATTCCCAGGCTAATCAATTTATCTTAATCCATGGTCATACTCACATTCCTCGTAATGAACAATTTGGAAATTTGCGAGTTTTTTGTCCCGGTTCCACTGGACTCCCTTTTGACGAAGACCAACATGGAGCAGTGGCCTTCTTGAAAATTAAAGATTCATCAATTGAGTGGGATGTGAAGCGCTTTGATTACGATTATCAAGCTGCAATGGATCATGTGCAAAATAGGCAACCACCGTTTTACCGCAATCTGTACTCCACACTTAAATATGCTGGTATTCGTAACGATCTGGTTGAGTAAGCTTTCCCCCCTTTTATCTTGTCAAATACGATCTAAAACTGAAAAATTTAGCGACTCACTTTTTCTTGAAAAAGACCAGTGGGCAGGGATTGTTATTGTGGGATTTGTAACCGTTCCTGATATTGTTTTTGTTTAGCCAGGTAGCGTTCTGCAAGCTCTGGATTATCTCGCTTACGGGCACCCTCAGCAACAATTCCACATTTAAACACTAATTCTTCCAGAAGTGTTTTTTGCCAATGAACATCCAGGTTGCTATCAAGATGTTTTTCCATGGCAGTGATCCGAAAGCGATCCATGCCCCAATACTTTCTGCTCAATTGATCTTCATGACCACCATAACGTGTAACCAGTTTTTTATCCAGATACCCAATCTCATAGTGTGGTGCAATCCTGAGCCATAGGTCGTAATCTTCACAAGCCATGAGGTGTGGATCAAAAGTGCCAATTTTATGAAATACATTCTTATGCATAATTACCGCACTGGGGCTTACGATGCAGCGGGGAACACAGGCTTCAAATATCCAGCCACCCCGTTTGGCGTGTTTTACCATGGGGTTAACCCTCACTCCATTACGAATCCAGATCTCATCACATTGACTGATCTGCAGATTTGGATTGGTTTGGTGAAATAATATCTGAGTTTCTAATTTAAATTTATCCCACCGATCATCTGAGTCAAGGAAGGCAATCCAATCACCCTTAGCAGCTTCGATTCCCACGTTGCGAGAAAACGAAACACCACGATTACTCTCATTGCGAATTATTGTGATCCGGTCTGAATATTCCTCAAGTATTTCCGGGGTGGCATCATCCGAGAAATCATCTACTACAATGACCTCTAGCGCAGGTGTGGTTTGGCGCAAGACTGATATCAAAGCTCTTTCAATCAGGCGGGCTCGATTATAGGTGGGTATGATAACTGAAATATTCATGGTCAGACCTTTACGGGCTTAAGGAAATTATCTAGCAAATACTCCTGCAGTTTTTGTGCTGCATATTTATAGTTTAGGCGGAAATCCTCAGGCGTTGAGTCGCCGGCTCGGTCTGAAATACACCGTAGAGCGAGCAGTGGTAAATGGTTGGCTTGACAAAACTTAGCCACCCAATAAGATTCCATGTCAACCGCACCGGCTCCGCTAGTAGCTGCCAATGCTCTGGAGGTTTCGTCTGTTATTGCATCAAGGCTACTATAAAAACCAATATCCCTAAGGTTAGGGAGTGGCGAATCCGGGAAAGCCTTCATGCTTATAAATGGCTGCCCCTCGGCATAAAACCGATGACATGAAACCAGAGAGTCGATGGGGATATGTTCGTCAAGAGAGCCACTTACTCCAAAATGAATTATTCTATCATAAGACCCTGGCTTAGATATCTGCTTCAAAGCGGTTTGGGTCTGGTCAGGGCCTACACCGATTCTTAACAGATCATAGTGTGGATTTAGGCCGATAAGTTCAATACCGGACTGTAAGATTATTTTTTTTGCCTGGGAAAAATGTTGCCGTAAGATTCCTGCTTCGGATTTTAAGGCATGGATGAGTAAGGTATTCATGCTAAAATCTAGAACAGAGTGATTAAAATCCACGGAAAAACTGATTTTTTGATTTACATATTTGACGATTCCGCAAAAAAGTCCCTCTCGCAGAGGAACGCAGAGGCGCAAAGTGTTGATAATTAAAAGTTTATACCGCGTTTTTGTAAATGGATATATTTGTTGATGTTAGTGTGATATTCATGTTCTGTCATATACTTTATGCGAAGCCATCATATTTATCTACAGGATGCTTATCCTCATTTGAAAAGTTGGAAAATTTCAACCTGAAGCGATTGAAATTGCTGGCAAATGGGGCTTACAATCATTTAATTGAAGGCATGGACATTCGTCACTCAGACGTGAGATACGATTTAATAAAATTTATATATATTGATGTGAAAGGATGATTTGATCATGGCAAAATGCGTGTATGTATTTGGTGGAGGAAAAGCTGAGGGTGATGCCTCACAGAAAAATTTGCTTGGTGGGAAAGGTGCCAACCTTGCGGAAATGAGTGGAATTGGGGTTCCAGTTCCTGCAGGTTTTACAATTACGACAGAAGTTTGTACGGAGTATAACAAAATAGGTCAGGACCAGACAGTTGCTCTGATCAAGGCTGAAGTTGAAGCAGCTATTACTCAGACTGAAAAAACGATGGGTGCAAAATTTGGCGATCCGGAAAATCCACTGTTGATTTCTGTGCGGTCGGGTGCCAGAGTTTCCATGCCAGGTATGATGGACACGGTTCTGAATCTTGGTTTGAATGATAGTGCAGTATTAGCGCTGGCAAAAAAATCTGGCAATGAGCGTTTTGCCTGGGATTCATACCGTCGTTTTGTACAGATGTTTGGTGATGTAGTTTTAGGTT
>JAOZSM010000121.1:1293-9227 GCA_029939675.1 Fidelibacterota bacterium | reverse complement strand
GGTCTTTGCCCATGAGGCTGAGCATGTCATGAATGGAGCCATGGAATTTGACCAGCAGGGTCTCAAACCAACTCACAAATTTCAAGCTGGTGTACCGGGTAGCAGTTATGGATTTGAGATATCCAAACGGCTGGGCTTATCAGAGAAAATCTTAAATATTGCCCGGAGCTATATCGGATGGACCCGGAATAGCATGGAAAAATTGCTGCGATCTCTGGAATCAGAACGGGTTGGTCTGTCCGAATTAAAATCTGATAATACCCATTTACAGCGTGATTTGAAGATGAAACAGAAGCGGATAGATTCTGCTCTGGATTCACTAACAAGAGCGGAACGCAAGGCTGATCGGGATGCCGCCAAAAAAGCCGGACAGATCATTTCAGATGCCCGGCAGACCGTGGAAAAGGTGATTCGGCAGATTAGAGAGACCCAAGCTGGAACGGAGAGTATCAAGGAAGTCCATGAGACGCTGGATGATATTGAATCCCGTTTGGAGCATGTCATTGAAGCTGCCGAGGAACCTCTCAAATTGGAAAAGATCCCTCCTGATGAAATCCTGGTAGGAAAAATGGTAACCGTGCTAAGTCTTGATCAGGTTGGCGTCGTGCTGGAAGCACCCCAGAAAGGGAAAGTACTGGTTGAGGTGGACGGGAAACGGATGCGAATTCCTGTTGATTGGTTGGGACAGGGTCCTGACAAACCCCTGGAGCAACAGGGTGTAACAACAGTCGTAAAAGTGGCGGATCGGAGTGGCAGTAGTTATACACTTGACCTCAGAGGCTATCGGGCAGAGGCGGCTATTGAGGAATTGAGTCGCTTCATTGATCAAGCAGTTCTGAGCAATTTATCCATGCTGCAGATTATTCACGGCAAGGGAACCGGAGTTATCAAACAGATCGTTCACGAGATCCTGGACAAACATGGTGCTGTGAAGGAAAAGCGTATGGGAGGACAGGATGAAGGTGGGGCAGGGGTGACTTTTGTGGAGTTGAAATAAAAATCTTTTTTTAGCCACAGATTTACACAGATGAACGCGGATATATTAATAGAGCTAAGAATGAGAAAAAATTAGAAAATGATAAACACTACCACTCAGCGAATTTCCAGTTTCAGATTTCAATTGTCGCCAGTTCAAAGTTCTTTGTCTGTACATTATTGTTATCTTGCCAACCAAAATAAAGATGATTAGATGGCTCTGATACCTGAACATATTATCGAACAAGTCCGCGAAGCCAATGATGTGGTTGAGGTGATCTCGGATTATGTTCAATTAAAAAGATCCGGACGTAACTGGTTTGGTCGCTGTCCCTTTCATAATGAAAAAACACCTTCCTTTAGTGTCAGCTCCGACAAGCAGATCTACCACTGTTTTGGGTGTGGCGCCGGCGGAAATGTGATCAACTTCATCATGGAGCACGAGCGGCTGGATTTTATTTCATCGGTTAAGCTGTTGGCCGATCGGGTTAACATTGTTATCGAAGTAGATAACAGGGAACCCCAGAAGAAGGATGACCGGGCTGCTATATATAATATGCACGAGGTAGCTTGTCGTGTTTTCGAGAAACAGTTGGCAGAACCATCAAACAAGGTTGCCAAAGATTATCTTATCAAGCGGGGATTATCAGAAGAAACGCTGAAGACTTTTCGGGTTGGCTTTGCTCCGGATCGCTGGGATACAGTGACCTTGAATGTGATGAAGATGGGACTATCCCAGGAAATCCTCACTAAAAGCGGCTTGCTCATGACCAAAGATAGTGGTGGGTACTATGATCGATTCCGGAATCGGATCATGTTTCCCATTGCTGATATCAATGGCAAGGTTCAGGCTTTTGGGGGACGCATTTTTGGAGATGCCGAGGGCGCAAAATATATGAATAGTCCCGAGACGCCCATCTATCACAAGGGACGCACTCTTTACGGTTTGGATCACAGCCGGGATGAAATCAGGAGTTCCAGAACGGCCATTCTGGTTGAGGGGTATATGGATCTTATCCGGCTTTTTCAGGAAGGGTTCAAAAATGGTGTAGCCGGGACCGGGACCGCTTTTACAACTGAACAGGCTGGCCTGGTCAAGCGTTTTGCTGATAAGGTATTTGTGTGTTATGATGGTGATAGTGCTGGTCAGAAAGCTGCTCAGAAAGCGGGTTTGACCCTCCTGGATAAAGGTTTGGATGTGCGTATCATTTTATTGCCAACAGGGGAGGACCCTGACAGCTTTTTTGATAAACGGGACAGCAAGGCTTTTGTAACGGTAATGGATAATGCTCTGGATTTCATGACATTTGTACTAAAAGTTAATCAGGATAAAATGGGATCGCCGACGACTCGGACGGCCTTTCTGGAGAGTCTTGTGGGAGAATTGGCACTCATGCAGAATGAAATACTCAGGGGCATGTTAGCCAGCCAATTAGCCGATGAAATGCATGTGCCAGAAGAAGCGGTCATGAATCTAATGAAGAAACAGACCCGGCGCTCACAACGACCTGATTATGCACCAGAGCCACAGCGAGTTGACCCAAAAGGTAATCGGAGCGCTTTCCGTCAGCCTGAAACTGGTTCGGAGAAGGCCGAATTTGCTTTACTCAGACTCCACCTGAGCTCAAATAAAGATATTGTTGATTGGCTGCTAAGCAGTATTACGGCCGAAGATATTGAACAGATGGTCTTCAAGGAGTTATTCTTTTTACTGCGCAGTCGAATTCACAAGGAGTTTCCCATCAATCAGTCCTCAATTTTGAATGAGATCATTGAACCGGACATGAGGAGATTTTTGGCTAAACTGATTGTTCGGGCAGAAGCAGAACCGGATAGTCTGGATGATGCCGTAGCAAATTTTAAAACCATTAGAAAAGCTCGAATTCAAGCCGATATTGATATTTTGAAAACTCAGATCAGGGAAGCGGATGCAAGTGGATTAGATTCTATCGACCTCTTGAAAAAGAAGGTGGAGCTCCAAACTCAGAAAGCCCGTATTTAGGGTATATTTTAAGATTAGCTTCATCAAGCTAATGTATAATATTGGCAATATTAAGTAATGATTGCAGCACAAAATATTATAAAAGTCGTTGTCAGGGTGACGCCTCAGGTGGGACAAACAGGATGGATGAAAATCACGGACTGATCACAAACAGCCATTGTCCACTCAATAGCAGGTAAAATTAGCAGAATCAATAATATAACCGAGTTAATAAAAGTTTGAAAAAAGCACTCGAGGGACTTGACACGCTTTTGGTTTTAGCCTAAAATATGATCGGAAAAATGACAGCGAGGAGTCCCTTATTCAAGCGAACAAGGGACTTTTTGTTTCTAGGAAATAGCTCTAAAAACGGGTAGAACTCCTCGTCCCAATATCTCCTCTCAATTTTTACAGATTTGCCGTAATATATGCTGTCATCTTTGTGAATAAGTGCAGGCGTGTATTGCCACCTTTTATGCTATGATTTCTGTTTGGGTAGAAAAATGAATCGACGGGTTTATTGAGTTTAATGCATCTGTTTATAAAAAAGAGGGTATTCTGGTAATGCACATTATCATCCTGCGTACCATGAATAATGAGCAGTTTACCTTTTAATAACTCTGCATAATTGTTAAGGTCGGCTTTTACATAGCCAGTCTCATTTTCGCCTAATAATCCCATGTATCTTTCTGTCCAGATAGTATCATATGTTCTAAAATCTGTCACGGGTGCAACAGAAATACCTACTTTAAAATAATCTGCTGCCCGGGTCATAAGACCAATGGTAAGGTATCCTCCGCCACTCCAGCCCCAAAATCCCAATCGATCTTTATCAACAAATGGTAATGAACTTAGATATTTAGCACCTTCAATTTGATCGTAAATCGACCATTTACTTAAATCACCATAAGCAAGATTTTTAAAGGCCTTGCCTCTGCCACCAGTGCCTCGGTTATCCAGACCAAAAATAAGGTATCCCTGTTCACTCATATATTGGTGCCATTTACTTTTATCACTTCCCCACCTGTTCACAACATTTTGGGAGCCGGGGCCTCCATATCCATATACAAGGACAGGATACTTTTTCTGGGGGTCAAAATTGTACGGTTTAATTAAAAAGGCATTTAACTCGACACCGTCATCCGTAATAATTTTTTCAAATTGAGGATAGACACAATTTCTGGCTGCAAAGGCGTCGATAGTGCCTTCATTCAGCACCCGAATAGTATTGCCATCACTACTATTCAATACCGTTTTTGAAGGGGTTGTTACACTTGAATAAGTATCTATAAAAAACTGGTAATCAGGAGAGAAACGGGGAGTATGCCAACCTGCTTGAGCTGAAATCCTGGTTAAACCGGTTCCATCAAGACTTACCCGATAAATATGCTGTTCAAGCGGCGAATCCTTCTTTCCAGAAAAATAAAGCCAGTTCCTTTGCTCATCTACACCGGCAATCCTGGTTATCTCCCAGTCCCCTTGGGTTACTTGCTGAACCAGATTCCCTTTGTAATCATAAATGTAGGCGTGGCGATACCCGCTACTTTCGGATGAATATACGATCTCATCCCTGTTTTTCAGGAAAGATATGTCATGCTGCACATCGATCCAACAGGGGTCGTTGTCGGAAATAATGGTTTTTGATCTGCCAGTCCTGGTGTTGGCCATAAGTATATCAAGATGATTCTGTTTCCGGTTTAGTCGAACCATGGCCAATGACGATGATGAATTTGTCCAGAAAATTCTGGGAATGTAGATGTCACTACTCTCACCCAGATCCATCCATTTTGTCTTAGACTTTTTCAAATCTACGACTGCAATCTTAACAATGGCGTTTTTTTCACCAACTTTGGGATACTTCAGCTTGGATACTTTGTTGTACCGAAAAGTTTCGTCTACTAAATTAAATTCTGGTACAGCGGTTTGGTCAAATTGCCAGAAGGCGATTTTTTTGCTATCAGGTGACCATCTCCACGCATTTGCCTGACCAAATTCTTCCTCGTATACCCAATCAAATTCACCGTTTAGAATATTTTTTGTTCCATTATTTGTGAGGACTGTTTCCACTCCCGATGAAAGATTCATGCTATAGATGTTGTGATTACGGACATATCCCACCATGGAACCATCCGGTGATAATTTAACGTTGCGTAATTGATCACTATTGTCAGCCAGAGCATTGATTTTCTTTGTTTTAACATTCATTAAATAAAATGGTGCCTGGGAGGAATGTCTCCAGATGGAAGAGCTCGGACCTTCAATCAATAGATATTTCCCATCATGGGTCCAATGGTAGCTGCTCATTTTAATTGGGATATTTTTGTAAATTAGATCACTACTGGGAACAAACAGAGCATGGTTGCCGGATTGAATATCATGTCGGTAAATTTCAAGATATTCTGTATCCTTATTTTTCTCAGTATAGGTAAAAGCGTCACTACCCGGCATCCACTCAATGTTTTCCATGGGATGTTCATCAAAGGCCGTTGTTGAGAATAATTCCTCAAGATCGAAGGGTTGTTTTTGTTGTGCGATTAATACTGTGAATAAAATCAGGACCAGCGACAATGTTTTATAGGTCATACGATTTTAACTCCCCTTTAGTGTGTAATGCGTATAACTATTTACGTGAGATAACCTTTTTCTGCAAGCAGTATTTACCCCAATCGCAATACCAAATGTGCCTGCCTGTCCAAATTAACCTTTTCAGCACTCGGCGTCGTTTCCAGCTATGCCGCAGCAGGCCAGATTTCCAAAGATGGTCACAGATATTTTTTATTGGAACAGCTATGATTGTTGAGATGTCATGCCGTACAACAAATTGTGAGGCTTATATCAGGCAAACATGAAAATTATGAAGGAATATATAACTTGTGCGAAATTAAGGGGATTGAACCCCGAACCCCGCATACTACGGGATCTAGGACCGACGGATTACTTGTTTGGTGTCGACGAAGCCACCCATTTTCAAACCAAGTTTGCAAGCTCATTTTCTTTTCCTATTATCATAATTTTTGGAGAAGATAAAACTGACATAACGAAATGCTCACTGGAGTTTTTCCGCTCAATAACTTCCATTAGCGTCATTGCATGTGTATTGATTTCTCTACTAATCTGATCCGTAGCACCAGCGAGATGTTTACTCAAATGGCGCAATCCGACGTTACCGATAACAAATAAATCGATATCGCTTTCAGGTTGCAAGGTTGCTGTTGCCGCAGACCCAAAGACAAAAGCATATTGTATATCAGATTGCTCAAGTGCTCGCGATAAAATATACGAGAGTCCTACTGTTTTCATCGCTAACGATTGAAGGTCAAGGTAAAGATTATTCTCCATATTTGCAGTGTAGTAGGTCCGGTTGCCATCAATTCGTTTGAGGAGTAATCTGTTTTTTACGAGTTTAGTAGCCTCCTGCCTGACGGCCCCGATAGAAAAGCCTGATCTTCGCTCAATCTCACGTAAGTGGAGCTCCTGAGGATCAAGTCCAAAGAAGAGGCGGAAAAATTCAGCTCTTACACGTGATGATAATATTTCTGCAAGTAAACTCATAAATAATTATTGTGCTGTATTAATACACATATGTTCTGTATTTGTATACAAAATATAATCTGAATTGTCAATATCAATGAACAATTGCAGAATATCGAAATAGTTGTTCCTTCTAAAGTTGGTACTTTTTGTTCGATACTATAACAATAAAAAGCCACTCGAAAGCGGCTTTAAAGTGTGGGCCCACAGGGACTTGAACCCCGAACCTACTGATTATGAGTCAGGCGCTCTAACCAATTGAGCTATGGGCCCGATATTTAATTATGAATTGAAAATTAAGAATGCTCCATGAGGAATTCGGTCCTAATCTTACCTTCAATAATTATCTAAAAGCCAAATAAAATAGTCGCCAGGCTAAGGACTTCCAAAACTATTGTAATTATAATTTATTAAAATCCAGGAGCGCATTATTAAATGTATTAGTCAATACTCTCTACGATTGAGCTATTCACAAGACATTCCTGGCATTTTTGTAATTTCAATGAAATATGTGGGTTGACTCCAACAATAGGAGATCATAACCCGCTTAATCAGGCTTTTCCTGATAGAGCAGATTTAATTTCCTCCTAAATTCACATTATCCAAAACCACCATGTGGATAAATGAGATCATCTCATTGAGGAAGGTTATGGATCTCACAAAGGAGATTGCAAAAAATGAACAGCAATAGTTATCATTACCCAAAACAAGCCAATTATCGAATTGAGATCATCATTGCTATTTTAACATTTTTAGGTGTGTGTTTCATCCAGAATAGTCTGGATATCCGGACTGTTTTTCAGATAGTGTTGGGCGCCATAGGAAACGTAGCCCAATTTATCCGTCAGTCTTTTGAAACAATTATCATAAATCCAATAGTTGAAATGGACGGGTCTGACATGGTCGGTGTCCTGCTGCTGGCTACGGCATTTAGTTTAGCTGTACGCCGGGTGCGTCAATATTTGACTTCCTCGGCTTCTGGTGCCTGTGCTTGTCCCAGCTGTGGTGAAAAACTCCATCGCATTCATCGAACACGGGGTCAGCACTTAATCAGTAAAATATTATGTCTGGACTCAGCCTGTCTTCACTGTGAAAAGTGTGATTACAATAGTTTACTATTCAGCAATAAAGTCGCTCATCAGGCATAGCACAATTTAAAGGGATAATCTAAAGAATCTATCCGCGCGAATCCGCGTGTATCCGCGGCAAAAAAGAAACTATTGGGACAGTTCCGGTCCTTCACCTCCCCGGCATTTTTATACGGTCTGCAATAAATCCAAGCTAGCGTTTATTTCTTGAAGCAATAGGGGGGGCTATCCTCGTTTACTAGCATGTTTAATGTTTCTGGCTTCACACAATATCCAGATGCTTTTCGGTAGCGGTTACTTTTTCAAAGAATCTATCCGCGCGAATCCGCGTGTATCCGCGGCAAAAAAGAAACTATTGG
>JAOZSM010000121.1:0-1193 GCA_029939675.1 Fidelibacterota bacterium | reverse complement strand
GACAGTTCCGGTCCTTCACCTCCCCGGCATTTTTATACGGTCTGCAATAAACCCAAGCTCGCATAGTAATCCTTGATGCAATTAGGGGATTAGAGGTTGCTCTCGTTTACTGGAATGTTTCTGGTTTTACACAATATTCACATGTTTTTTGAGATTTGACAATGTGTCCCTATGTAATTGAACGTTATTCTAATTATTGATCGAAGAGGGGAAGCATGACGACTGAGAAAACCAAGGTATTGGTGTGTCCTAAATGCCAATCTGAATATGTGATCAGAGTTCACCGACCCTGGCCAGTGAAATTATTTACCAGCCGCAGAAAATTTCAGTGTACGGATTGTGCGAAAGTCTTTTATGTTGACCGCTCTAAAACTCTACTTGATCTTAGTCTGATTCAGTAAGACCTGCCACATAATGCGCGAAGAACTTGACGCAATTGAGAATCTTCCCTTTGTTGTCAACTGCTCTACCCCCAGTAAACCAAATTTATACAACCCTGAAACTGCTGCCCCAGGACAGCAGTTTCAGGGGTTTCCAAAGCAATACCAAACAGCAAAATATCCGGTACATTCTTTATTTTTCCAATTTCAGTTCAGCTATTAAACCAGAAAAAGTTACTCGAAGATTAATATTCTATGATGGGCCGGTTCTTTGTTTGCCAGCTGGACTTTAACGGACTCCAGACCGGGTGAAATTGGAGTGCTCAGTGTGAGGGCGCTGGGTGACGAACACGAATTCGACTAGCTGGGCCAGTTTAATAAATCAAAATATTTTGTTAGTGATCTAATCAGTCAAAACTTATACTTAAAATCTGTTATTAATTCCCTGTCATTGACTGAATTAATACAGTGATAATGATCAGACTTATAGTAATGAACAATGTTAAGGTGTAATCATGATTTATCGAAAAACATATAACCTGGTTGTAGCAAAAATTGGTGAAATCCAGGATGAGATCAAACAAAATAGCAAAGATATTAAACGAGCAGCCGACTTTGGCGACCTCAAAGAAAATGCTGAATACCATGCCGCCAAAGACAATCAAGCCCATTTACACAATAAACGTCACCGCTTCGAGAAACATCTGGATAAAGAGGTTATTGAGCCAGGCAGCATCAATACTGACACCGTTTCTTTTGGAACCAAAGTTACCTACACCGATGGTGAGAACCCCATTACCGTGGCGATTGCCG
>JAOZSM010000120.1 GCA_029939675.1 Fidelibacterota bacterium | reverse complement strand
CCAAACATCCAAACTCCACAATTGTCACAAATTCTTTAAGCAATCCCAACCTTATACCAATTGTATCCAACCACCGATAGACCTATTTTTCAAGCCAATAGCATTGAGAGGTTCAAATGAAACTATCCAGGATTATAATCATCATTTTAATAAGCAGCCTGGCCTGGTCACAGGAGGCAGAGCAGACTAATGTTCCATGTAAACCTTTAGCCCAGATGGCCGGACATTTTGATCGACTGGCTAAATCAGCCCTGCGGATGGATACGTGGGATTGGGATGTCCATTATTATGACCTTGATTTTAACATAGATGTTGAGGCTGAAATTGTTTATGGAATGGTTGAGGTGCATCTTGTATCGGCTACAGATGCCCTTGAGCATATCCAGCTCGATCTTAGTATGAATATGACCGTGGATTCAGTGTATTTGAATGGGGCTGTCTTTAACCATGCTTCAGATATCCTGAGTATTACTTTGGATGGCAGTTATGATCCCGGTGAATTGGTGGCAGTGGGGATCGCTTATCATGGTCACCCCCTCGAAACCGGCTTCCAGGCCTTTGAGTTTTCTACCCAATACAACGCTGGATTAATTCCCATTATATCTACTCTGAGTGAACCCTACGGTGCCCGAACCTGGTGGCCCTGTAAAGATGTGCCCACCGATAAGGCTGATTCAATCAGGATTGCCATTACCGTTGATGATGAATTAACCGCTGTTGCCAATGGCTTGCTCACAGCCGAAATAGATAATGGCGATGGGACCAAGACCTGGATCTGGGAGCATAACTATCCCATAACGACCTACCTGGTCTCGCTGGCAATTTCTGAGTATGAATACTGGAATGATACCTTTCATTTTGCAGATGGGGATTCAATGCCATTGGAGTACTGGATGTATCCCAGCTATGTCAGCACTGCCAACGTGGATCGGTGGAACCTCACAGCCAACATGATCGAAATTTACAACCAGGCATATGGAAAATATCCATTTTTTGAAGAAAAATATGGTATGGCACAATTTGGTTGGGGGGGGGCCATGGAGCATCAGACCTGTTCCAGTATGGGCGCTTCCGGAGAGAATACCATTGCCCACGAGTTGGCTCACCAGTGGTGGGGCGATCTGGTTACCTGTAGTAATTTCCATCACATCTGGATTAATGAGGGTTTTGCCACCTATTCAGAAGCACTCTACTGGGGTGCCAAGAATGGTGAGCCAGCCTACCATGCTCATATGCAAACAAAGGATTATGCCTATCAAGGATCCATTTATCGTTCGGATACCACGAATGTCTGGTCCATTTTTAATTACATCGTTTATGGCAAAGGTGCCTGGACGCTCCACATGTTGAGACATGTGATTGGCGATGATAATTTTTTTGAAACTCTGGCCGAATACCGCAATATCTATAAATTCAGTCACGCCTCAACTGAAGACTTTCAAGGAGTCGCCGAGGCGGTCTGGGGACAGGATCTGGAGTGGTTTTTCGACCAGTGGATCTATGGGAGTGGGATGCCCTGGTACGACTGGTGGTGGAGTACAACACCGTTGGATGAATTCGGTAATTCACAAGTTACTGTACAAGTGAATCAGGTCCATAGTAGTAATGAACCCACCTTTAAAATGCCCATTGATCTTGCCTTTGCAGGCTCGGGCAATGACACAACCATAGTGATTTGGGATTCTCTGAGAACCCAACAGTTTACTATTCAGCTGGATTTTGAACCCACCAGCCTGCAATTTGATCCAAACGTCTGGATCCACAAAGATGCCGTCCAGATTGCTGGAATAATTGAGCGGGGTCTCCAACCCGGTGAATTCCACATTATGGAAGCTTACCCCAATCCTTTCAATGCTGAAATTACCATTCCTTATATCGTTAATTCCCATTTCTCTGGTGAAATTTCCATCTTTGATCTACGAGGAGCTCAAGTTTACACCCAGAGATTGGTGCATAGGGAATCAGGTCAGTACAGCTTGGAATGGGATGGTCGGAATGCGGCAGGACAAGCTTTATCGTCGGGTATCTATATAGCTAGAATCCATTCATCAGGACATGGTTCTTCCTCACAAAAACTATCGTTGTTGAAATAATCCTTCGGTAAACCCAGAGGCAGACCATCCATCGGTCAGGTTCTACCATTTAATGCTAATCGGTATTATCCAACCCTAACACGCCGGGATGCAGTCCGTAGAAAGGAGATGAGAAAGGGATAAATTTCCCAATCTCCAGTACGGGACTGTAAGCTTAAGAGTTTGGTTTATCCTGTTTATCTAACTGCAGGTTGCCCCTGCAGCTAATCACATTACATCCCTTGGGGATATCCTTAAATCCTGTTTGGCAACATATTTGCCCTTATGTCGCTGAATTGGGAAAATTCCAGGTAGAGTAATCAGGATGGTATGAAAGAAGATAAAAAAATAGGATATTTGGCTTTGATCGTAGGTGCTATCTCGACCGGAGAAGCTTGGCTGGGGATATATGGTGGTCAAGGCGACTACCTTGAAATCTTTTTTCTAGGCTTGGGGTTGGTTGCCAGCCTGGCAGGCATCGCATTAATTCTTCAGAAAAACAACTCTCCGATGCAGGAGTAGAACATGGTCTGTAAACTGACTCAGTCACAATATTTTCACAATTGCAACAAACTTCGTCTGGGATTTCTCGCTATTAAGAGTAATATTCTCACAAATAATATTGTACTTGAGATTGTTCACAATAGAGAACACAAATACTGGTCCACTAAATAAGGAGTATCTGCGTGATTCGATTGACAAAAGCTGGGGAATACGGTCTGAGAGCTATTCGATATCTGGTGGAAAATGGAAATGAATCCCGGATAAGTATTGGGGATATTTCAATTGAAAAAAAGATACCTGAGCCATTCTTAAGAAAATTGTTTAAGCCCCTGGTCCAAAAGGGGATCATTAATAGTACCAGAGGCGTTTCAGGTGGTGTGCGCTTGGCTCGGGAGCCGGAAAATATCTCAGTGCTTGAAGTTGTCGAAGCCCTGGAGGGCCCTTTAGCGCTGAACGAATGTCTCCTGGAGGATGTTAATTGTGAATTCCTGGACGAGTGTGGCATGCATGGTGTCTGGGAAGAAGCCCAGGCAGCTATGGCCAGAGTTCTTCGATCGAAAAACCTGACTCATCTCACGAAATAATTTAAAACGTATATTGGTTAACCAAATTTAAAATAGAGGGAAGTATGACAAACAAAACTTCAAAGCTTCAGTCCACAGCAGATGTATTCCCAAAGTGGGAAAAAATCAAGGATATGACCGATCAGCTCATTGATATGATGCTCAATTTAAGACAAAGTGGTCATCCAGGCGGTTCCAGATCCAAAGTGCATATGTTAGTTGCGCTATTCCTTGGAGGAGCCATGCGCTGGGACGTCAGGAATCCCCAGAAAAGATTTGGAGACAAATTTATTCTTTCTGCGGGACACGTTGTTCCAGGTATGTACGCACTCCTGGCTGTTTTTAATGAAGCCTTGAGACGCAAATATGCTGAGACAGGTGATGAACGCTATAAACTCGCTGGTGAGGATCGGGTGCTTACCTGGGAGGATCTGTTAACCTTAAGAAACAAGGGCGGCCTGCCAGGTCATGCTGAAATGGCTGGTAAAACAAACATTTTCAAAGCCAATACCGGACCTTCTGGTCATGGAATGCCTGTTGCCGTAGGTGAGGCCATGGCCCTTAAATATGCCGGTGCCGGAGATGTTCGCGTGTTTGCCGTCGAGGGTGAAGGTGGTTTGACCCCTGGAGCAACCCATGAATCATTGAATTCAGCTTATGGCTTAGGTTTGGGAAATCTCCATTTTCTGGTTGATTGGAATGATTTCGGTATCGATAACCGCCCATTTTCCTCTGTGGTCTATGGTACACCTAAAGACTGGTTTGCCCCCCATGGTTGGCGTGTATACGGTACAGAAGAAGGCTCAGAATGGGCTGGAACGCACAGTGCACTTACGGAAATGATTTCAGATGAGAATCCTGAAGGTACACCAGCCATGGCCTGGTTTAAAACCCGCAAGGGTAGAGGTTATGGTGTTTATGATAATAAATCTCATGGCGCTGCTCATAAATTCAATAGTGCCCCCTACTGGGAAACAAAAAAAGAATTCATGGACAAATATAGTATCCGTTTTGAGGGTTATAACGAGGATGGGCCAGTAGATAAAGCTGCTCGCACAGAACAGGCTCGGGTCAATATGGACCGGGTTTTCCAGGTCTTTGATCAGGATGCCGAGTTGGTGAATTATCTGGCTGACCGTCTGGTTGAATTAGGTGCTGCAGTACCAGAGGATGATGAGCGGGTCTGGATTGATACCAGTAAGAATCCTTTAGATGATTCAGTACTTACAGATATCCAGGGTTTGCCTGATGAGCTCTTTGCCAAGCCCGGTGAGGTTGCCCCTAATAGGGGTGGCTTTTCAAAATATGCCGCCTGGTTGAATGGCTATGTTAAACAAAATTATGGTCGTCCATTATTCCTGGCCATGTCTGCAGATCTGGCAGATTCTACCAATATTTCGGGCTTTGGAAAACCTTCTGGAGAAATTGAAGGTTATGGTTTTTATGACCGTGACAAAAACACTAAAGGGGTCATGTTGCCCCAGGCATTCACAGAGTTTGCCAATGCCGGTATTTGTACTTGAATTGCAGCTACAAACTTTGCCAAGGACCCAGAGGCAGAGTTCAACGGCTTTTTTGCTGCTTGCTCAACCTACGGCTCCTTCTCTTATCTAAAATATGGCCCTTTCCGTATCTTCAGTCAGATGGCTCAGGATGCTGATGTGAAATTGGGCAAAGTCTTGTGGGTTGCCGGTCATTCCGGACCTGAGACTGCCGAAGATTCCAGAACTCATTTTGGAATTTATTCACCGGCTGTAACCCAGTTATTTCCCAAGGGGAAAGTTATTAACCTTTATCCCTGGGAGCATAATGAAGTGGCACCCATGATAACTGCTGCCATGGCTACAGATGTTGCTTTGATTGCTCTGCATCTGACCCGGCCTGGCGTGGTAATCCCAGATCGTAAGAAATTAGGTATGGCTTCTCATTTTGAGGCAGCTAAAGGCGCCTATCTTATTCGTGATTACAAATCAGGTCTACCAAAGATGGGTACTATCTTTGTTCAGGGAACAGCAACGACTGCAAATGTTATTAATCTGTTGCCTGAATTAGATAAACGGGACTTGAATGTGAAATTAGTTGCAGCAGTTAGTCCTCAGTTATTTGCTATGCAATCTGAAGCTTACCAACAGGAGACGGTGAGTGATGCAGATTGGTTGGATTCTACATTTATCACGAATGCTTCTGCTGTGGCTATGCAGGATTGGACTGGCAATCGTCTTTCTGTGGAATATTCGATGACAGCTGACTGGGATGACAACTGGCGTTCTGGTGGCTCTTTAGATGAAGTTCTAGAGGAAGCCCACCTTTCCGAACGGTGGCTGTTGGAAGGTATTGAACGGTTTGTGAATGACCGTGAATCACGTATAAACCGTCAAAAAATTATTTAATTATTTGACGAAAGATAGAGGGGTTTAATATGAGAAAATTTGCAAGTCGCTATGGTCGTTTGGGAACAGAGACTGCGTTTGCTGTTGGTGCTGATGCAGCAGCCTGGGCCGCTAAAGATAACCATGTTTATCCGTTCCATCTGGGAGACATGAATATTATTACACCGGATTACATTCTGGATGCAGCCAACAAAGCTGCCCGGGATGGAAAAACCGGTTATGCTCCGGGACCAGGCATCCTACCTTTGAGAGAAGCGTTGGCTGAAGATATCGGGATGGCCCGCGGACTCAATTACACAGCTGAAAATATTTCAGTTCAGCCTGGTGGTAAACCGGTTATTGGGAAATTCCTGGCAACTCTCATGGAAGAGGGGGCCGAGGCACTTTATCCTAACCCCGGTTATCCTATTTATGAATCCCAGATTGAATACCTGGGCGGGAAAGCCCTTCCGTATGGATATGTCACAACTGATACCGGATTTGCCATTAACCGGGAAGAGGTCGAAGCTCAGATCACGGATAAAACTACAATTCTGATCTACAACAATTATCAGAATCCTATTGGTGCAGAATCAACTGAAGAAGAGATGCAGTGGGTTGCCGACCTGGCTATCAAGCATGATCTCTGGGTGTTGGCTGATGAAGCCTATTTTGAAGTTCGTTACAGCGGCTTAAGTAAGAGTATTGCCTCTTTACCCGGCATGGCTGAACGTACGGTTATTCTGTATACATTTTCCAAGAAGTTTGCCATGACCGGCTGGCGTTTGGGTTGTGCCGCAGGACCAGTCGACGTGATTGAGGCTATTTCAAAATTCAATACAAATCAGGAATCATGTTCTAATCATTTTGTTCAAGCCGCAGGTGTTGCCTGTCTGAATGGACCAACTGAACCACAGAATGCTATTCTCAGTGAATTGAAATTACGCCGTGATGCTTTGACTGAAGCCCTGTTGAATATTGATGGGGTCAAAGTTTCCAGGCCGGAAACGACCTTTTATCTGTTCCCTGATGTTACTGATATCTTCAAGCGGATGGGCTATACTGATTCAGCAAAATTCAGATTAGATGCCTTGTATGAAACCGGGATATCTTTCTGTTCGCGTGAACATTTTGGTCGTCCTTTGCCTGGCGAAGATCGAATATTTATCCGGTTTGCCTACAGTGGTATCAATGTAGATCAGATCCAGGAAGGTCTGGCCGCTTTAAAAAACTTCTGGGAGTAGAAGCCCGGAACTTATAAACAATTCTAATAATTAATAATTAACTGGATGACATCTCGTTATAAGATGTCGTCTTGATTTGGGGAAATCGATATGATCACAAAAAAAGATGCGCTGCATTACCATAGTATGGGCAGCCGTAAGGGCAAAATTGAAGTTGTCTCTACAAAACCATTTGTAACTCAAAGAGATCTTAGCCTGGCTTATTCTCCCGGTGTGGCATTTCCTTGTTTAGAGATCGAAAGAGATCCAGATTTAGCAAATGAATACACCGCTAGGGGTAATCTGGTTGCTGTGATCTCCAATGGAACGGCTGTACTTGGCCTGGGTAATATTGGTGCTTTAGCTGGCAAGCCGGTGATGGAGGGCAAGGGTGTTCTATTCAAACGATTTGCCGATATTGATGTCTTTGATATCGAAATTGACTCAGAAGATCCGGATGAGATCATCAATGCTGTCAAATTACTGGAACCCACCTTTGGAGGGATCAATTTAGAGGATATCAAGTCTCCTGAATGCTTCTACATCGAAAAGAAGCTCAAGGAAGTAATGAATATCCCAGTCTTTCATGATGACCAGCATGGAACGGCTATTATTTCTGCTGCGGCCTTGTTAAACGCAGTTGAGATAGTTGGTAAGAAAATGTCAGAGATCAAGATTGTGGTCTCCGGTGCCGGTGCTTCAGCCCTGTCCTGCAGTGCTCACTATATTCGTATGGGAGCCAAACAGAAAAACCTGATTATGTGTGATTCCAAGGGTGTGATCTATAAAGGTCGCGAAGCTGGGATGAATGAGTATAAACGACCTTTTGTCAATGATACTGATGCGCGTACAATCCAGGAAGCCCTGGTTGGTGCAGATGTTTTTATCGGTTTGTCCAAAAAAGATATTATAAGTGGTGATGACCTGAAAACCATGGCTCCTGATCCCATCATCTTTGCCATGGCGAATCCTGATCCGGAAATTACTTATCCTGAAGCCAGGGCTGCGCGTCCTGATGCTATCATGGGAACCGGTCGTTCTGATTATCCCAATCAGGTTAATAACGTTCTGGGATTTCCCTTTATTTTTAGAGGTGCACTGGATGTGCAAGCGACAGAGATCAATGAAGAAATGAAGGTAGCCGCTACCATGGCTCTTTCGCAACTTGCCAAAGAAGATACCCCGGATGAAGTAACCCAGGTCTATGGCTTGGATCATTTAGAATTTGGACGGGACTATCTTATTCCAAAACCTTTTGATCCCCGGGTTTTGATCTGGGAAGCATCTGCCGTGGCACAAGCGGCAATGGAAACCGGCGTTGCCCGGCGTCATGTCGATCTGGAAGAATACAAAGAACAGTTAGAAGCTCGTCTGGGCAAAGGTCGGGAATTCATGCGGACGCTCTTTAATCGAGCAAAAATCACTCCCAAGCGGGTTGTATTTCCTGAAGGAGAGGATGAAAAAATCATTCGTGCCAGCCAACTGATTCGGCAGGAGGGTATTGCCGTTCCTGTGTTGGTAGGAAAAAAGTCTAAGATCATATCTGTGGCGAAAGAAGTAAATGTATCTCTGGAAGGACTGGAAATTGTAGATCCTCTAAAATGTAAGCGTAAGTCAGAATTCATTAAGGAATTCTACCAGATGAGACAACGCAAAGGGGTCACTCAAGGAGCCGCGAGGAGGTTCATGGAGCGACGCTATTCGTTAGCAGCAATGATGCTACGCATGGGCGAGGCAGATGCCATGATCTCCGGTGTAACCCAGCAGTATCCAGATGCTTTACGCCCCGTTCTGCAAATTATTAAACCACGCGAAGGCTTTAAGCATGTCGCGGGCTTGTTTCTACTTATTTTTAAGGACAGCATGAAAATTTTTGCTGATATTTCCGTTAATATCGATCCAACAGCGGAGGTTTTATCTGAAATTGCACTCATGGCTGCCGAACAAGCTAAGCGCTGGAAAATGAAACCACGGGTTGCCATGCTGAGTTTCTCCAATTTCGGTGCTTCTGACCACCCCTACGTAAAAAAAGTAAGGGAAGCAGTCAAGCTTATCAAGGAGAAGGATCCTGAGCTCATGGTGGATGGTGAGATGAATGCCGATGTAGCGCTTACCCCCAAGATCCAGAAGGAGAATTATCCGTTTACTGATCTGGAGGGACCGGCGAATGTACTAATTTTCCCCAGCCTGTCTGCCGCCAACATAAGCTACAAGTTGGTGCACCGCCTCAGTGGTGCCGAAGCGATTGGACCGATCCTGATAGGAATGGAAAAACCAGTGCATATCCTACAGGTTGGATCAACCAGTGTTCAGGATATCGTGAACATGACAGCTATTGCGGTAGTGGATGCTCAAGAGCAAAAGTAGCTATATAGTATCTGACCCTAGACTCAATAATAAACCGTTGAAGCGGTTGACCGGCTTTAAGAGAGTATAGGGGACCACGACTTAAGAGGCTGTGTGAAAACGGGTTGAGACCCGTTTTCACACAGCCAAATCTGGTGG
>JAOZSM010000012.1:3523-28448 GCA_029939675.1 Fidelibacterota bacterium | reverse complement strand
AGTAAGCATCAAAAAGGCACTGATCACCATACCGACGATATTGGCCGAAACAGGATCGAGATGACTCCCCTCCCTTTTATAGAGAACGTTGGAATAGGAAGCACCAGCAATGGATAGTAAAATGGCGACCATTCCCAGGGAAGTTTGAACGTTAAAATTCTGACCTGTGATATCAAATATCAAATATGAACCCGCCAGAGCACCCAAGAGACTGAATCCTTTTGATAAATTAATTTTCTCATTCTTCAACATAAAATGGGCAAAGACCGAAACCTGAACTGGCATGGTTACCCAGAGGATTGAGGTAACATTGCTGTGAACGTACTGCATACCCCAATAGGTCAGACCGTTACCAATAAAGAAATTTCCCACCCCTAATACGATGAGGATTCTTCCATATCCGGGTGGCGGTAAAATTGATTTTCCTCTAATTAACTGGTAGATAACCAGAAAAACTGCAGCAGCAAAAAACCGAATAGCTGCCATGGTGAAAGGCACCTCTCCCACACTCACTTTGATAGCAATCCAGGTGCTACCCCAGATCAGGATCAGGGATATATAGAGCACGGGAACCTTGAGCAACTTCACATTCATGTATGCAAAATAGAAAGGATCGGTTGAGAGACTATTTAATTGTTTCTCTAAAAGCCGGATCTCTATTGTTGAACGAGTCTATTTTTTTCCAGAGGGACCCCTGTGGAGTTGCAATGGAAGGCGTCTTTATGTGGATATTCTTCCTCAACTGCTTAAGTACGGTACTCTGGATCACAATCCTATTTTCATTTTTGGGAAAGGCTTTCCAATTATGAAAACGGGGCATAGTTACAGGCCCCGTTTAAGATATTACTCTGCGGCTTTGCGAGAGATATTATACTAATTACATCTCCGAGCGGCACGTAACGTGTCATACTTCGAGAGCCTCAGTAAGACACATTTGCTTGTCTCCCTGAGGCTCTCGAAGGGTAATGACTCATCAGTTTAAAAGGTGATTTGGAAGTGAATATGGATTTATTCGTCAATCTCTTCCCAGCCGGTGATCATAGCTTTGATATTCGAGGTCAAGGTATGGCCTGTTGTCGTCAAATAGACATGAATGATAATAAACATGATCAATGAATAGGAAGAAATAGTATGAACTACTGCTATCCATTCCAGATTAGCGAAGGCACTGTCAGCCGCAACCAGATTATTGTAATAGTAGTACAATGCTCCTGTAACGATCTGAACCGGTAAGGCCAATATCTTGATAAAAAGATAGGTCAAACGCTGCAGAGGATTCAGTTTTGAAAGCTCTGATTTCTTGGTTGGATGTGGTGCATTCCGGAAAATGCCAATCAGGTAATACTCCAGCATCTCCGTAAGCATTTTACTGGTGGGAATATACTGACGCCACTGTCCAGTGGTAATATGCCAGAAAATGGCAAAAGCAATCAGGATCAGCAGCGACCAGGCTGAAAAGTTATGAATGGCCACAGCATCCTCAAAACCAAAGATATTAAAATTACCGTGTACTTCCATACCTGTGATGGCCAGAATAATGATAAGAATTGCCTGCATCCAATGCCAGAACCGATTGAATACACTATAAAGCATGACCTGTTTCATTATGAATCCCTCCTGCGACCAGCGACAAAGCGGATCGAACCATGTACAAGGACACCAAAAATGGATCCCAGTATCATCAGCTTACCTAAAATATCCAACCAGCTCCAACTATCACGTCCAGGCAGGTAGAATCCAGCCAGACCGGCCAAACGTCCATCACGGCTATGACACTCATTACAGGTAACGGCCTGCTCTTTGGGTTGAACCATATGGTTCAAGGCCCAGTTCATTTCAGTTTCAACAAAACCAAATTCACCTGAGTATTCAAAATTGAACTCTTCAGCATTGGTCCGAATAGCCTTATCCCAGTCAAAATCCTTCCAATAGGCTCCCGAGCCCTTTTTCCCGAACAGTTTGGGAACTACAAAAGTCTTATTCTTGCTATCATAGATTTGTTTTCCACGGTGAACCTTGACCGGCCAAATTCGGGCTTCTGTATCATCATAAGAGCCTTCATAGGGATTGATCACTACCACTTTGCTATCATCGATGGGGTCACCGGGCAGGACGAACTTGTTGTTTCCATTAAACCATTTGTACTCGGGTTTGATGTTCTGTTCCCAGACAAATTCACCCTTGGCGGTCATGTAGGTTACAAATCCTCGTTCATCTTTCAGTTTAAGGTGTTTGCCATTTTCATCAAACTTGCCCGCTTTGGACCAATCCCACCACATCTTGGTCGGACGCTCAACAGCCATAAAAGGAATATGGCAAGTCTGACAGGCAACCTTATCGACGTGATCATTATATTTGGGAATATTTACATGAGGTGACAGACCGTGACATGATTCACAGGTGCTTGAAGTCAGATCAGGTGCCGGAAGATCAATACCATGATGATCAATAGCCAGGGGATCATAACGACTGCCGCTGATGGAATGCTCATCTGTTGAGTGACACTGTGAACAGGAGAAATTTTCTCCATCAACACCCATATGAACATCTAGCTGGCGCGTAGGCTTTAACAGAGAGCCATCCAGATCACCATGTTTTACACCATCACCACCACCCCCATAAAAGTGACAAGCTCCACAAGTTTCGCGACTGGTCTCACCTACATTTTGAGCAACATAGGCCAGGTCGACACCTTTAAACATCTTGGTTTTAAATTTTGTGTCTTTCAGAACAGGGTCACCTGCTTTGGTGGGAAATTTCTTATAGGTTCCTGTCTTATCATGACAGACCAGGCAATCGACTCTTTCTTCAGAGGTGAAGTCAAACGTGTCATCTTTCCAACCAAAACCAGTGTGACAGCTGGTGCATCTGGGCTCATTACCCTGGGTTCCAATGCAAAAATTGTTTATGACATGGCGCTTCCCAAGATTTTGATCCTGATGAGATGTGACATCCCAGGTCCAGTGTTTGGTAGCATGAATCTGCATGGATGCCTCAGTATGACAGCTGAGACAAGCCTTGGTTACTTCAGGTCCAGATTTGAATTCCTGTTGCAGAATTTCAAATTTAGTGTGATCCGCTGTAGTAGCGAAGCCTTGCGTACCAAGCAGCAGCATCAAAACCAGACTGGTGGTTAAAAAAGATTGCTTCATAAATCGGTTCTTTCTATGTGATATATTATCGAAATAAAATATATGCCCAAGAGTATAATTAATTTCCAAAGCACATGCTCATTGCAGACAATATATATGCCATTTATCAGCTAATGTATAACATATTACACTTAACTTTGCTATTAATATTCGTCACATAGAATGGCACAGATCTAGCAAATCTATATTTCCGGATATAGATATGCTATGACGACATCGCAAATACAAGACCGCCTCTCCGATAAAACCCGTCCGGTTTTTACTATTGGAATTGCCGCTGACCTCATCGGCGTTTCAGTTCACGCCTTACGCATGTATGAGACCGAAGGTTTGATTCTGCCCCGGCGAACGAAGACCCAGCGCCGGCTTTACTCTCAGATCGATATTGAACGCCTCCAGTGTATTCGTACCATGATTGAGGTGAAGGGCTTCAACCTGGCCGGTATCAAAGCCATGATGTCCATGGCACCCTGTTGGGATATCAAGGGGTGTAGTGAAAGTGACCGGGCCAATTGCCAGGCCTACAAAGATGCGCTGGAACCATGCTGGATCGTCAAAAGCAAAGCAAAGATTTGTCAGGAAGAGGACTGTGCCGAATGCCTGGTCTATCGAGAAGTAACCACCTGCCATAATATGAAATCATTCTTAAAAGAACATTGGAAGAACACATGAGACCTACAATGAATCGTCGCGAATTTATTAAGATCGCCGGCGTGGGTGCCGGAAGCCTGGCTTTTGCAACCCCGTTATTCGACTTCTCCAAGGGAGAGGTTCTGGCACCAGATGTCCATCCTGGCATGTATTCAAAACGCACACCCACCTACTGTGAGATCTGTTTCTGGAAGTGTGCCGGCTGGGTACATACGAATGATAAGGGCAAAATCTGGAAGATCACCGGAAATGATGATGATCCCCATTCAAACGGCCGCCTCTGTCCCCGTGGCACAGGTGGTGTAGGGATGTATACAGATGAAGATCGTCTAAAAACACCCCTGATCCGAACCGGTGAACGCGGTAAACAGGTTTTTCGGGAAGCATCCTGGGATGAAGCTTTCACCTACATTGCTGACAGCCTTAAAAAGATTGCTGAAGAACATGGACCCGAGTGTACTGCCTTATTCACCCACGGCTCCGGAGGTCATTATTTTGGTAATCTGCTCAAAGCTTACGGGTCGAATAATATTGCAGCTCCATCCTATGCTCAGTGTCGTGGACCCCGCGAAGTGGGCTTTATTGCCACCTACGGTGAAGGTGTTCAATCACCTGAGCGGGTAGATATCCGTGATACGCGTTGTCTGGTGCTCATCGGTTCTCATTTTGGAGAAAATATGCATAATGGTCCGGTGCAGGAGATCGCCCAGGCTACCGCAAAAGGCGCCTCAATTATCACCGTTGATCCGCGTTTCTCAACCATTGCCAGTAAATCCAAATTCTGGCTACCCATCAAACCAGCCACCGATATGGCTCTTTTGCTGGCCTGGATGCATGTGATCATTTATGAAGATCTCTATGACGAAGCCTATATCGAAAAATATGCTTATGGTTTTGAAGATCTGAAAGCCCATGTGGCGCAGATGACACCGGAATGGGCTTACGGTATTACCACCATCAAGCCTGATGTAATTCGTGAAACGGCCCGCGAGATGGCCAATGCCAGTCCCCGGGTGATCATTCATCCCGGACGTCACGTCACCTGGTATGGTGATGATTCACAGCGTCTTAGAGCCGTCGCCATGTTGAATGCCCTGTTGGGATCATGGGGACGCAGAGGCGGTTTTTACAACCCGGCCAAAGTGGCTTTCAAGCAATATCCCCATCCCCCATTCCCCAAACCGGATCGTTCCTGGAAGGATGCCTTCCCCGGCAAATACAAATTGGCCGGACTGGCCCTGGCCTCCGGCATCTGTGATGCTACAGTGCCCACAACAGAAAGAGACTGCTCCTTCAAAGCCTGGATCGTGAACGGAACCAATCTGATCCATACCCTGCCAAACCAAGCCAATACGCTGAAAGCAATCGATGCCCTGGATCTCATGGTGGTAGTAGATACCATGCCCATGGAAATTACGGGTTATGCCGATGTGGTCCTGCCTGAATGTACCTACCTGGAACGCTATGATGATATCCGGGTCAGTCCCCACCGTGAACCCACCATCGCCCTGCGAATGCCGGCTGCTGAGCCAAAATACAATACGAAACCAGCCTGGTGGATCGCCAAAGGCATTGCTGATAAAATGGGTCTGGGACACTACTTCCCGTACAAGGACATGGAAGAAAAACTGGACTGGGAATTGAAACAACTGGGAACCTCACTGGATGAGATGAAACGGATTGGTGTGAAAAAGTTCAAACGGGAAGAGGATGATCTCTACCCCCTGCAGAATCTGGATGATTTCGAATTTTACACCAATACTGGTAAGATCGAACTTTTTTCCACAGCCATGGAAGACGAAGGTTATGATCCACTGCCTAAATATACTGCGCATGAAGAACCCCCTTATGGCTACTATCGTTTGATCTACGGACGAGCACCCATGCACACGTTTAGCCGTACCGCCAATAATCCCTTATTATCTGATCTTATGGATGAAAACAGCGTCTGGGTAAATCCCAAAATTGCCAAAGAATGGGATTTGAAAAATGACCAATATGTCTGGCTGGAAAATCAGGATGGCGTGGTGAGCAAAACTCCCATCAAAGTCAGGGTTACAGAGCGGATCCGCTTTGATAGTGTTTATATGGTGCATGGTTTTGGTCACACTAACAAAAAGCTCTCCCGTGCTAGCGGTCGAGGAGCCAGTGATGCCGACCTGATCACCCGGGTTCATATTGATCCTGTTATGGGTGGCACTGGCATGCGGGGAAATTTTGTCACTTTCCGTTTTGAAGCTGGCAAGGAGGTGGCCTCATGAGATATGCCATGGCTGTAGACACCCGAAAATGTGTGGGCTGTAATGATTGTGTGGTGGCCTGTCAGACCGAAAATGATGTCCCCGTCGGCCACTGTCGCGACTGGATCGTTGAAGTGACAACAGGAACATATCCTGAATTACAGCTGGAAATTCGTTCCGAACGCTGTAACCATTGTGCCAATGCCCCCTGTGTCCGAACCTGTCCCACTGAGGCCAGCCATTATGCAGCTGGTGGCATTGTCCTGGTTGAAGAAAGTGAATGTATCGGCTGTAAAGCCTGCATCACTTCCTGTCCTTATGATGCCCGCTTTGTTCATCCTGAAGGATACGTTGATAAATGTACATTTTGTGCTCATCGCGTTGAAAAAGGTCAGGACCCGGCCTGTGTCTCGGTTTGTCCCACACACGCCATGGTTTTTGGCGATCTGGATGACCCGAATAGCGAGATATCCAAAGCCATGGCTACCAGAAAGTGGAAATCACTGATCCCTGAAGCCGGCACTGATCCAAAAGTTTTCTACCTATTATGATATTGATGATTTTAAGAAAAGCCTTAACCACCCGGCTTCGCAAAGCTGCGCCGAGGCAGGCAGAGCTTACAATATTTTATCATCACAGAATCCAAGGATCACAAAAAATGTTTTTGCGGTGCTTTGTGTCTTTGGGCCTTAATGGTAAATAAAAAAATTTAAGGATATATGTTATATGATTGAAGAAATTATTACCAGTGGACGCATGAACCCGGAAATTGATCCCGTGTTACATGTCTGGGGTTGGGAAATCCCGCTCTATTTATTCCTGGGGGGGCTCTCCGCCGGAATTTTAATCTTTTCCGCTTATTTCAGCTTACGGAATCGGCAGGATGAATTACCCATTGCAGTAAAATGGATGCCCCTGGCGGTTCCCTTCCTCATCGGAATTGGTCTGCTGGCATTGCTCATGGATCTTTCCCACGTCCTCTACGCCTGGCAGTTGTTCACCAACATCCGCTGGGAATCACCCATGTCCTGGGGAGCCTGGACATTGATGATCATTACGCCCCTATCCATCGCCTGGGTGGCGATCTGGATGGAAGATATCTTTCCAAAATGGGATTGGAAATTTGATGAAGTAAGGACGGCTGTCAATTGGCTCCAAAAGTACCGTCGAATAATGGCCCAGGTTTTGATCCTGCTATCCATTATTCTGGGCATGTATACTGGTATTCTGCTATCAGCATTCAATGCCAGGCCCTTTTGGAATACCAGCATTCTTGGTCCCTTATTTTTAACATCAGGACTTTCAGCCAGTGCTGCCCTGATTGCTTTCTTTTCAAAAACTGAAATTGAAAAACGCTTATTCACCCGGATAGATGTCATTCTGATTGGTATCGAACTGTTTATGATCGTGCATCTTTTTATGGGCCATCTGGCCGGTACTCAGGTCCATATCCAGGCTGCTCGAATGTTTCTGGGCGGGGAATATACGGTTCCATTCTGGACCTTTGTAGTTGGTTTGGGGCTTTTACTTCCGGTTAGTCTGGAACTCCTTGAATTGAAGCATAAATTTATTCCCGCCATCGTGCCTGTGGTCTTGATCATAGCCGGAAATCTGGCCCTAAGATTTATTGTGGTCAGCGCTGGACAAGCCAGCCGTTGGTTATATTAAACATGATAGATAATCTTGAGAAATTCCTCTCGCAGAACGCAGAGTGCGCAAAGTTTGGCTACGCAGGATATTAATTCTCAGTGAACAATCATTTCTATATGCTCCGTCTCCAATCACTTAAGATCTATTCTGCTTTCACTGACGGGCTATTTCGACAAAGAAGTGAGAATTGGATCAAAGCAATTAACAAAATGTTTTTATCTCTGCGCCCTTCGCGTTCTGCGAGAGCGTTTTGAGACCATTAAATTGAAATGAGGTAATTAAAAATGAAAACTAAGTACATGAATCCCTATCTGGCAGGTGTCCTGTTGGGATTGGTTTTACTCATGGCCTTCTTTTTCTCAGGTCGTGGTCTGGGAGCAAGTGGTGCTGTGAAAAGTGTTGTCGTGTCAGCTGTGGATATTGTAGCACCGGAACACACGGCAAATTCAGCCTATTACAGTAAATATGTTGGTGAGGGAAAATCACCCATGAAGTCCTGGTTGGTCTTCGAGATGATCGGTGTCCTGGTCGGTGGCTTTCTCTCCGGCGCACTAGCGGGTCGCCTCAAATGGAAGGTGGAACACTTTCCGGGAATCACAGTGAATCGCAGATTGATTTTTGCCGCCATGGGCGGAATCCTGTTTGGATTTGGTTCCCAGTTGGGTCGAGGCTGCACCAGCGGCTCAGCTCTTTCGGGTATGGCGAGTCTGTCTGTAGCGGGCTTTGTATCGATGATGGCCATTTTCGGAACAGCCTTCGTATTAGCCTACTTTTTTAGAAAAAATTGGATCTAGGAGTCAATCATGGGACCTCTTGTACCTCAAGAAATCATCAGCGCGAGCTGGAATTTATTCATCGCGTTTGGAATAGGAATTGGATTCGGATTTGTCCTGGAACAGGCCGGATTTTCTTCAAGCCGTAAATTGGCCGGTATGTTCTACGGCTATGACACTGTTGTATTAAAAGTATTCTTTACCGGCGCTATCACGGCCATGCTGGGACTGCTATTCTTTAGCCTGTTTGGCTGGATCGATCTGAGCCTGATTTATGTGAACCCCACCTTTCTATGGAGCGCCATCGGCGGTGGTGTTATCATGGGTGCCGGTTTTATTATTGGTGGATTTTGCCCGGGCACCAGCGTCTGTGCAGCTGCAATCGGCAAGATTGATGCCATGGTGTTCATTGGCGGTATCTTCCTGGGCATTTTCTTCTTTGCTGAAGGATATCCTCTGATCAAAGATTTTTACATGGCCGGTTCATTCGGACCTATTAAGATATCTGATTTCTTTGGAATATCCGGTGGTGTCATGGCCTTCCTGGTCATTATCGCAGCTCTCGTCATGTTCAAGTTAGGTGAACTGGCTGAGAAAAAATGGCCCAGAGAGGAGTATTGATCATGAGTACCAGAAATATCATCTTTTCAGGAATGTTCCTCCTGGGTATGGTAATAGCCATGGTTCCAGAGAACACCACGAAACCATACAAATTAACTGCTGAGGACATGCTGGTCGAAGTTCAAGGTGCTGCTGAAATGGTCAGCGCTGATGATGTGGCTCATTGGATCATTTCCCAGGATCCCAGTCTGCAGCTTATCGATGTCCGCTCACCGGATGAGTTCCAGACCTATCATCTAGCAAATGCCATCAACATCCCCTTATCTGTTATTCTGAAAGATGAATATCAGGATCTGCTGGATCAGGGTGTTAAAATGAATGTACTTTATTCAAACGGAACCCTGAATTCACATCAGGCCTGGATGATCCTGCGACAATTAGGGTTTGAAAATAACTATGTCATGCAGGGTGGACTCAATTACTGGTTTGACACGATCATGAATCCACAAGCACCCTCAGTATATTCTCCAGATGAGGAATTCGCCAAATACGATTTCCGCAAGGCAGCCAGCGGTGCTCTTGGTGGCGGTGGCGCGGTGGCCCTGACCGCCCCGGCTAAAACCAAATCTGACAAACCAAAAGTTATCCGCAAGAAAAAGAAAAAAGCACCAGCAGGCGGCTGCTGAGTTTTTCTGCAGAACTAGGAACCATTTATCGAAGCATGAATGGGGTGGTAAACCCTTAGTTTACCAAATACGACCTGGGGCCATGCATTGCGTGGCCCTGTTAATTTTATACCAATACTCAAATCCTAATCTATCATAAATGACAATATGATAACTCCCCAACTTCATATTGCGATTTTAGGTCCTGATGTGTACCTAGTCTGATATGCTGGATTTCCATGACATTCACCCTAAAAGGATTCTCAAAATATGCGTACACTGACTTTTCGCTCAACTGCCATTGTTTTATTATTTGTACTCAGTACACTGACATTTGGTCAGAATAGTGGGCAATTAACACTAGATAAATTTTTTCTCAAAATAAATAGTGAATCCTTTTCCAGCTCGACCCGGAGCAATGCCCTGCAAATTCTGGAAATTGGGTCCATTGAACAAATTCTTACTGCAAATGATTTTACAAATATTTCTACAGCTTTCCCCCGGATTGCTAAAATTGACATTGATCCTTATGGCCTGGAGCGCGTCTTTGTGATTGATATTGAGCCCAACTCAGACATTATCAGCCTGACTCAAGCATTATCGACCCTGCCTGAAGTTGAATATGCCGAGCCCATGTATATCAGGGAACTTTACGATACCCAATTCATACCAAATGATCCTTACTTCAATCAGTCCTGGCATCATCCCGTTGTGGATACTCCGGAAGCCTGGGATATTCAAACCGGCAGTGATACAGTTGTCATTGCTATTATCGATACAGGAGTAGATACAGACCATCCTGATTTGGTGGATAACCTCTGGATCAACCCCAACGAGATTCCTGACAATGGTATTGATGATGATCTCAATGGAAAAATCGATGATATCTACGGTTGGGATTTCTCTTCCAATAATAATGATGTAAATCATGAATGGGGCTGGCACCCCTATGATGCTGAAGATCACGGCTCACATTGCGCTGGTATTGCAGCTGGCGTAGCCAATAATTCAATTGGTATTACTGGAGCCTCACATAATTCAAAAATCATGGCCTGTAAGATATTCCCCTACACCAATGATGCTGCTGCTGCCAATGCTTTGATATATGCTGCTGATAATGGGGCTCACATCCTCAGTAACAGCTGGGGTGGAGGAGGCAGCTCAGCCACCATCCAGAGTGCCATCCTTTATGCCCGAAATGTTCAGAATTGCGTGGTTCTTTTTGCTGCTGGTAACGATGGCTCATCTTCCCCCCATTATCCAGGAGCCAATGATGGTGTTGTCTGTGTGGGAGCTACCAATTCTTATGACGGTCGTGCCAGTTTTTCCAACTACGGTTCATGGGTTGATATGTGCTCCCCCGGCACCGGTATCTGGAGCTGTACTGATCCCGATAACCCAGCCCACAATAGTTTGTATCAAGCCTGGGATGGAACTTCCATGGCCACCCCTCTGGCTGCTGGTGTAGCAGCATTAATAAAATCGCAATATCCCGGTATGTCCGCTGCAGACCTGGAGACCAGGCTGATCGACGGTGATGATGTTGGCAACCTCCAGATGGGCTTACGTGTAAATGCTCTAAAAGCTCTAACAGCCTTTAATATCAGCCATACACCCCAGACTAATATCTCTGATCCTAATAATCCCATAAACATCGAAGCTGATATCTTTGCTGCTGAGGGAAGCACCTTCACCGTAACCCTCAATTATGCCATCTCAGGCAGCGTCTTCTCAAGTGTGAACATGGTGGAAGATCTACCGGGTACCTGGTCAGCAGAAATTCCTGGTCAGGATGGTGGCTCAGTCGTTGAATACTACATCCATGCCATTGATGGTGACGGCAATGAGGCCTTTCATCCCTTGAGTTCTCCGGCAGTTCCCCATTTCTTTCTGGTGGGTTCTCTGGGCTTTTTTAGTACTGTTAGTTTTGATGATGCTGAAACCGACCAGGGCTGGTCGCTTGGTGTAACTGGAGACAATGCTACTGCCGGAATCTGGGTCCGCGAAAATCCCATCGGAACCTGGGAAGACAGTGACCCGGTTCAACCGGAGGATGATCACACAGAAGCAGGCACTCTTTGCTTTGTTACGGGGAATGCCGATTTTACTGGTGACAATTCCGGTGCTGGCGATGTTGACGGTGGTTACACCACGCTGGAAAGCCCCGTGTATCCCATTGCTCCAGGACTTTCACCCATTATCAGTTATTGGCGTTGGTACAGCAATGATCTGGGGTATAGTCCTGGAACCGACGCCTGGCAGGTCCAGATTCGCAATCTGGATGGTGCCTGGATCACTCTGGAGCAAACCTCCCAAGCCAATAATTCGTGGATTGAAAAGCAATTCCTGGTTAAGAACTACATTGAAAATCCCAGTTTTCTGCAACTCCGTTTCATCGCTGATGATTCAGGAGACGGTTCTCTGGTGGAAGCGGCTGTTGATGATATCAGGATATTCTATGCGGGTGATGCAGGTTTCATGCCTGGTGATGTGAATTTGGATGGTATGATCAGCGTTCAGGATGTTGTGCTCCTGGTAGCCCATATCCTGGGAAACTCCACATTGGAAGGGAATGCTGTATTTGCCGCTGATTACAATCTGGATGCCACTGTAAATATTCAGGATGTGATTACCCTGGTAGCTGCCATTTTAGGTTGATTTGCCAGGATGCAGAATTTCCCAAGTTAACTAACTTTTGAGATTTTTCGTTTTCACTCAGAAGGACAATAGTAGATAATCTTCTACGGTGGTTAAAACCAATTATACCACTTAAACTTCATATTGCGTACTAGACATCTTCGCGAGCAGAGCGCGGCGATCTTCTTGAACTTGACCAGAATTGGAGATTGCCACGTCGTTACACTCCTCGCAAAGACTATTACTGACATCCTGCAGAACGCACAATATGAAGTACAATTGGTATTATTCCATCTTCACCTCCAAATGCGCGGTATCTTCTTTGTGAGTATATATTTTTTAACCGAATACCGTATATTCTATTGAACTCCAGGTTGAGGGCATTATTATTGCCCTCGTATTATTAGCAAAAGGAGAGTGAACAACCCGTGCACGAAATGTCCATCGCCATGAGTATCGTAGATATCGCCTGTAAAGAGGCGCAAAAGGATGGTGCGACCGCCATTACAACCATCGAACTGGATGTTGGCAAACTGGCTGGCATTATGGTGGACTCACTTAATTTCTGTTACGATTCGGTTTGCAAAGGGACTCTGGCAGAAAACTCCCAACTGGTGATCAACGAAATTGCCGGCAAAGGTCACTGTATCAAATGTGATACTGAGTTTGAGATAGACAACTTTATGGCGCTGTGCCCCAATTGTGAAAGCTATGAAGTCGAGATTCAACAGGGCCGCGAGTTAAAACTCAAAGCAGTCACTGTAAATGAGTAATTCTATTTTTTTTAAAAGCGCCTCTCGCAGAGATCGCAGAGGCGCAGAGCTTTGAAAAGTTGTTACGGCAATCGTCGTTGCATCGTCTGGATAGATGAAGCTGGTAAAAGATGGGTATTTTAGCCCCTGTCTGCCTGGCTTAGCTAGAGACCATAGACTGGAGGTGTTCGAAGGTGACACACATAAGTCTAAGGAATACAATATATAACTCTCTGCGTCTTTGCGTACTCTGCGAGAGAATTTCTTTGAATTAATAATTACTGGAAGGAATAAGATATGTGCGATAGTTGTGGCTGCGGTATCGGCGATGAAGCAGTAACCTTTACAAAACATGGTGATCACCACCATCATGGGGAGGGGCATACCCACACTCATGCTGATGGTACAACCCATACTCACAACCATGATCACTCGCATTCACATGATCATAGCCATGACCGAACCATTACCATAGAGCAGGATATCCTGGGTGAGAACGGTCTACTGGCTCAACGTAACCGGGGGTATTTCGAAGCCCGGAATGTCTATACAATCAACCTGGTAAGTTCTCCTGGTTCAGGAAAAACCACCCTTTTGGAAAAAACGCTCACTGAGGTTAAGGATATCCCCTTCGCCGTGATTGAAGGCGACCAGCAAACCATGAACGATGCAGACCGGGTGGCAGCCACTGGCGCACCAGTCCTCCAAATTAATACAGGGAATGGCTGTCATCTCGATGCAGATATGATCCATACCGCCTATACGAAATTGAAGCTCAAAGAGAATTCTGTCCTCTTCATTGAGAATGTAGGTAATCTGGTTTGTCCGGCTCTCTTTGATCTGGGTGAGAATAAACGGGTCGTCATCATCAGTGTCACCGAAGGTGACGATAAACCAGCAAAATACCCCACCATGTTTGATACTGCTGATATCTGTATCATCAATAAGATCGACCTGCTCCCCTATGTCGAGTTTGATGTCCAGAAATGTAAGGATTACGCCCTGCAGGTTAATCATCACCTAGAATTCTTTGAGTTATCAGCCACCTCAGGTGAAGGGATGGCTGCCTGGTATACCTGGTTGCGGGAAAATATCAAGAAATAGCTCATGAAAGACTATAACCGTGAATGTATCTACGCCCTACGGGTCTATGATACACAGGTTACGCTAATTGCACGAATGGTTCACAACGAACAACAATCCAGTTATTTACGTCATTGCGATAAACAGAGTGACAATCTTAATTTGGAGATTGCTGCGCTTTGCTCGCAAAGACTATTCAGTGGATATTTTGTAAACAAACCAATTGCTTAAAACATCAAAATACACCAGACGCCTGCTGACTGTTAATGGTATTGTCCAGGGTGTGGGCTTTCGTCCCTTTATTTATAACCTGGCTAAAGATATCGGTTTTAGCGGGTCGGTCTCCAATACGTCTGGAGGTGTCAAGATCAAAATTCAGGGAGATGCTGCCCAGCATGCCGAGTTTGACCGGCGGCTGCGCACCGAAGCCCCACCACTTTCTACAATTATCTCAGTTGAAGCAATGGATATCCCGCTCTCTGATGATACTGAATTCATCATTATCGCATCACACGGGAATTCAAGGATCTCCACCCTTATCTCCCCTGATGTAGCCGTTTGTGAGGATTGCCGCCAGGAGCTTTTTGATCCGCACAACCGACGCTATCATTATCCTTTTATCAACTGTACAAATTGTGGTCCCCGCTATACTATTATTGAAAACATCCCTTATGATCGGCCCTTCACCTCCATGAAGCATTTTCCGCTCTGTCCGGAGTGTAAAGCCGAGTATGAGAATCCGGAGGATCGTCGCTTTCATGCCCAGCCCAATGCCTGTCAGGTGTGTGGTCCCCAGATCTGGTTGACCGATGCAACGGGCACCAGACTGACTGGCGATGATCCACTGATCCAAACGGTAAAGCTGCTGACTCAAGGAAAAATCCTGGCCATTAAGGGTTTGGGTGGTTTTCATCTGGTGGTCGATGCCAGAAACGAAACCGCCATTGCTCGCCTGCGGAAAGCTAAAGGTCGGGATGAAAAGCCTTTTGCGCTGATGGTTCGCGATCTTAAAACAGCAGAAACATTTGTTCAGCTAAATACCCAGGAGCAGCAGGCTTTAGCCTCCATACAGGCACCCATTGTGCTGGCTTCGATGAAAGAGGGCGGTCAGCTGGCACCCAATATTGCACCTGGAAATGATCGCCTGGGGATCATGCTGCCCTACACCCCCCTGCATCACCTGTTACTGAATGGAGCCCTTGATGTACTGGTGATGACCAGCGCCAACTTCAGTGAAGAACCCATCTGTATTGATAATGATGAAGCTCTGGAGCGTCTCGGTGAAATGGCTGAATATTTTTTGCTGCACAACCGGGATATCTATCTCCGCAGCGATGATTCTGTCGTCATGGAAATGGCTGGTACGATACGTCCCATCCGTCGCAGTCGCGGGTTTGCTCCCCGACCAATCTTTCTAAAACATAAAGGTCCTTCCGTACTGGCCGTGGGAGGTGAACTCAAGAATACCATCGCACTCTCAAAAGATGACAAGGTCTTTCTCAGTCAGCACATTGGTGATCTTGAGAATCTGGAAGCCTTCGAGTTTTTCAAGATGACCGTGGAACATATCCAACGGATCTTCGAGATAGAACCCGAACTGATCGTCCATGATCTCCATCCGGAATATCTTTCGACAAAATGGGCCAAGGAGCAAGGTCTCCCGTTACTGGGGGTGCAGCATCACCATGCCCATTTAGCTTCTTGTATGATTGAGAATGACTTGAACGAACCGGTTATCGGTATCATCATGGATGGAACCGGTTATGGTTTGGATGAAACCATCTGGGGTGGAGAATTCCTGGTTGGTGATTTGGCCGGGTTTGAACGTAAGGCATATTTTGAGCCCATGCCATTACCGGGTGGTGAGGCAGCCATCAAAGCACCCTGGCGAATTGGCCTGAGCTATTTGCGCCATGCCTTTGGAGTAAACCTTCCCGATATTCCGGCTCTTACGGATCAAGATTTGGCTCCAATTGTCCAGATGATCGAGCGTGGAATAAATTCGCCCTTGACCAGCAGCTGCGGACGTCTCTTTGATGCGGTTGCTGCGCTATCAGGAGGTCGTCAGGAGATCCGCTATGAGGCGCAGGCAGCCATTGAATTTATGCAGGCCGCCCATAATGAATTGGGGTCTGATTTCACAACTTTTGAGTTGCTGCAACATCATGGCTATCACACAATCTCTATCTCCCACATTATGCATGCACTGGTATCCCGGATAGACTCCGGAAAATCCATACCTGCTTTGAGCCAATGGTTTCACCATAGTTTGATCAAATCTTTTGTTCACATTGCTGACCTGATCAGACAGGAGACTAAGATTAACAAGATCGTATTGAGCGGAGGAGTTTTTCAGAACCGTTTACTTTTTGAGGGACTCGTACAGTCTTTAGTTATGGCAGATTTTGAAGTACATACGCACCACCAAGTGCCCAGTAATGATGGTGGTATTGCCCTTGGACAGATAGCTATTGGCAGGGGATTTTGAAGTAGAGACGTAAGATCTTACGTCTTTACTTAACCATATTGCCACTATCCCAATGGATTTGGATTATATTGACCAGACAATTTTAGATCGAATGAGAAAATATGCCACCGATTCATACCCGAAACCAATTAATCTAGGAACTCACATATGTGCCTTGCAATCCCCGGAAAACTATTAGAAGTATTTGACGAAAACGGACTCAAAATGGGTAATATTGATTTTGCCGGATCAGTGAGTAAAGCTTGTCTGGAATACGTTCCCGAAATCAAAATTGGTGAATACACCATCGTCCATGCTGGATTTGCTCTGTCTGTTCTCAACGAGGAAGAAGCCAAACGCTCATTCGATGCCTGGGATGAAGTGATCGATGCGGCCCAGGCTGATGGTATTGAGATCGAGAAAATTGAGAGACCTGACTAGTATTAATCTTGACTGCAGATTCACACTGGTGTAAACGGTTGTTTCACATCAATTCAGCGATTGTTCCGTGATAACTAGAGAGTTGGAAATAAACCATGCACATTATAATCACAATTGAAGATGCCTTAGTTGAGAAAGCTGTACAACTAACAGGAGTGACAAACATATCAACATTAACCAAGCTAGGACTGAAAACATTAATTACTCGGGAGACTAACCAACGATTAATCAATTTGGGAGCATCAGAACCTCAACTTGAACCCGTTAAAAGAAAAAGAGATAGCCAATATCTGTGATCAATTATGTTTTCTATTCAAAGCATCTGGGTTAAGAAAAGACGAGTATAAATGAAATATTTAGATGAATTCCGTGACCCAGTGGTTGCCAAAAAGATTTTGGATGAAATCCATGCTGTTACCACCCAACCCTGGGTGATCATGGAAATTTGTGGTGGTCAGACCCATTCCATCATTCGCAATGGCATCGACCAGGTTCTGCCCAAGGAAATTGAGCTGGTTCATGGACCGGGTTGTCCCGTTTGTGTCACCCCTCTGGAGATCATTGACCAGGCCATTGAAATTGCCGGTCGCCCTGATGTAATCTTCACCAGTTTTGGTGATATGCTCCGAGTGCCGGGGAGTCACAAAGATTTATTCATGGTTCGATCGGAGGGCGGCGATGTCCGAACCGTTTTCTCACCACTTGAGAGTTTAAAAATCGCCCGTGAAAATCCGGATAAAGAAGTGGTTTTTTTCGCTGTCGGCTTCGAAACGACAGCTCCTGGAAATGCCATGGCAGTTGCCCAGGCAGCAAAAGAAGGATTGACCAATTTCAGTGAGCTGGTAAGCCATGTTTTGGTGCCACCAGCTATGGAAGCCCTTTTATCATCCCCCCTGAACCGGGTCCAGGGCTATCTGGCTGCTGGTCATGTTTGTACAGTCATGGGCTGGGATGAATATGATCCGATCGCGAAAAAATTCAAGGTTCCCATTGTCATCACCGGCTTTGAACCCATGGATATCCTGGAAGGGATTCTCCATACTGTCAAACAGTTGGAAGCCGGCACTTATAAGGTTGAAAATTGTTATGCCCGAATCGTGGAACAGGGTGGTAATCAACCTGCTCAGAAAATCATCAGGGATGTCTTTGAGATTACCAACCGCAAGTGGCGCGGGATTGGTGAAATTCCAGTCAGTGGGTATAAGATCACCGAAAAATATGCGGTTCATGATGCTGAGTTAAAATTTGAAGTGACGGATATTCATACTGAAGAACCTGAGATATGCATCAGTGGCGTGATCCTCCAGGGCTTGAAAAAGCCCCACGATTGTCCCGCCTTTGGCAAGGAATGCACCCCCCAAACCCCTCTGGGTGCAACCATGGTTTCCAGTGAAGGCGCCTGTGCAGCTTATTACTTATATCAGCGAATTGCGGATTAGTAGAAACTAATTAGTGTCTGTCTTTAAACTCCATATGCAGTGCCAAATTGGTAAATTCCAGATCGTCACACCGAGCGGAGTCGAGGTACCTATGTGCATATATCACAATATATTATCCCTCGACTCCGCTCGGGATGACGGACAAGAACAATTATTGATTATTGCAAAACAGCGAACATTATAGACAGACACTGATTAGACTATGGGTACACATAGATAACTTTACCATGAATAGAAATGAAACGCCTAGTGATTGTTCAACGTCTTCGCTCACAATTCAGGGGATAGATGATAGACTGTATGAGAAAATTCAGACGACAGCTAAACATTATTCTTTAAGTACGAATCAATTCCTTTTAGAATCTCTTCGTAAAATGGTGAAATTAGAAAAAAACATAACTCACGCCAAAGTACATCATGACCTTGATTTTTTATTTGGAAGCTGGTCTGAGGAAGAGTTCATAGAATTTCAGAATTCACAGCAAGGCTTCGAATTGATAGACAAGGATATCGAGTGCTAAATTATTTAGTGTATCCCTATTTATACCAAATATACTTCCACTCTGCGGTTAACAGACCCACCCCTGCCCCTCCCAGGAGGGGACTTGGTTCGCCTTTTGCCTCACTTATAATTTGGTCTATACTGCAATTTTGATATTTATATTGGTATTACTTAGCCAACGAAGTTCTTGTACAGATAAATTTGTTAACAAAATAATTAGGATCAAACATGATTTTTCCTGAAGCCCTTTCCTGCCCTGTCCCAATTTTAACACATGATACTGTTCAAATGGCTCATGGTGCCGGTGGCAAGCTATCCAGTGAGATGATTGATAAGATCTTTCTACCCCGGTTTACCAACACTACTCTGGAGCAAATGGAAGACCAGGCCATCCTGGATAATCCCGGTGGTCGGATTGCCTTTAGTACTGATACCTTTGTAGTGGATCCCATTTTCTTTCCCGGCGGAGATATCGGTGACCTGGCCATCAATGGCACTGTAAATGATGTAGCCATGAGTGGTGCCCAGCCAAAATTCCTTAGTGTTGGCTTTATTCTGGAAGAGGGACTGTCTTTTGAAATCCTGCACCGGATTGTCCTCTCCATGGAGCAGGCAGCAAAACTGGCTGGAGTTCAAATTGTTGCTGGTGATACAAAGGTGGTCAATCGCGGCAGTTGCGATAAACTGTTTATCAATACCACCGGTATCGGTTTCGTTCCTGATGATATCCATATTTCTGCTTCCAATCTAAAACCCGGTGACAAAATTATTCTATCAGGCAGCCTGGCTGACCATGGGATGGCCGTTATGACCAGTCGCGAGGGCCTCTCCTTCCAATCTACGGTGAAGAGTGATACGGCAGGTCTGAATCATCTGGTCAGTGATATGCTGGCAACAAGTACAGAAATCCACGCCATGCGTGACCCAACTCGAGGTGGCCTGGCAACCAGCTTGAATGAGTTTGCAGCTTCATCAAAAGTTGGTATTCAGTTATACAATGACACAATTCCAGTGAAAGATGATGTCCGGGGAGCCTGTGAAATCCTGGGTATTGATCCCCTGTATGTAGCCAATGAAGGAAAACTAGTCGCCATTGTACCTGCTGAGATTGCTGACAAAATGTTAGCGACCATGCAGGCAAATCCACTGGGACAGGATGCAGTCATTATCGGTGAAGTGACTGATAAGCATCCCGGTATCGTTGCGCTACGCACCGGACTAGGGGCTAATCGGATCGTGGATATGCCAGTCGGTGAACAACTTCCCCGAATCTGTTAATTTCTGCTGTTCTAATCCATGAGCAGGCGCTGTAAATAGGTATACTCAATAGCTGCCATGGTGGCGTGCTGTTTCAAGTTTGCTCCGGCTGCATGGCCCCCTTCAACATTTTCATAGTACATGACGGGATGCTGCTGTTCCATTAAACGAGCGACCATTTTTCCAGCATGAGCAGGATGGACCCGATCATCTTTCGTAGATGTTATGAATAAGGCCCTGGGATATTTTGTGGCTTTATGAATATTGTGGTAAGGCGAATACCTGGTAAGATACGCTCTCATTTCCGGATCATCCGGATCACCATACTCCCCCACCCAATTCAGGGCGTCTTGCCCCTCGGGTTAAGCACAATCCACACATTTATCCGTTTCAGGCAGCATCATCAGGCGCCCCAGCGGAATGGGTTGTTTACACACCCGGCAATTACCATAATCCTCTTTTTCAAGAAGAGAGTAGGATGCTTCCAGTTTCATTAACCGGGCTTTTGTTTTGGCTAAAAGATGTTCATTCACACTCTTATTGTTGATCATTTCCATTCTGGATATGCGCCCAATGGCACAATCCGGTGCAATGGGCTGAGTTAGTGCTTCCAGCTCCGTTATCAGCTCTTGGGCACTGTCAATCTCTGCAACAAGACGCTCTCTGATTTGTTGTTTCTCTGCAAGCTTCATATATCTATCCTGAATTTTCTTTCTGAAATAATAAGCTATATTATACCAGTTAAACCCCATGTTGCGCTTAAATAAATTGTGACACCATTACCCTTCGAGAGCCTCTAGTCTACGCTCTACGAGCTTCGCCCAGCAGGCAGGGTGACGAAATGTGTGTCTTGCTGAGGCTCTCGAAGCATGATACGTTACGCGTATTCTGAAGTTAAATTAGTATTGTTCACCGTTCAAGGTAAATTCTTTTGGGCCATCGGGCCATGTTAGCCGTACGTTTCATTCTCTGATACACAGACCTCAAGTTTAATATCCCTCGACTCCGCTCGTAATGACGAGCAGAGGCTCATACGGCTATTTTGGGTCAATTTATTATTAGTGTGTCAAAAATAAACAAAGAGAAAGGCGACGATCTAAGATCGTCGCCCTTTATTTAAAGTACCCAGAGGAGGAAAACGGAAAACCCTGGATACGTATTTCTCTCTACTTAGTTTCTGAGAGGTTTCCCTCGCTTCAACATGAATTCAATGCGCGCCCGGGTCTTTGGTTCCCCAGCCAGTGAAACAAAAGCCTCTCTTTCTAGATCCAGCAGATATTGCTCATCCAGAGGCTTCATTATGCCACCCTTATCACCACCAGTAAGCACAAAGGCCAGCTTTTCGGCAATGAATGCATCATGTTCTGAGATCTTCCCGGTCTTCAGGAAGCCCTTTACTGTACTCTTTACAGCTAGACGACCACCCTTACCTGGCAGGAATATATCCTTCCGCATTTCAGGGGCCACATAACCCTCACTCATGGCCAGCACTTCTTCCTTGGCCTTAGCGACCCGGTGATCACCATTGATGATGATCTTATCCTGTTTGGTCAGGTAACCGATGGCAACAGCTTCTTTAGCTGACATGGAAACCTTGGCGAAACCAATGGCCTCAAAGCACTTTTGGGCTACTGGAAAAGCTCCGGCACGACCCTTGGCCAGCCGATCACTGGTTTTCATAATCATTCTCAGGTTGCCACCACCACCGGGTATGAGTCCTACACCGACCTCAACCAGGCCAGTATAAAGTTCAGCTGCAGCCACGATACGGTCACAAGCACCGATAGTTTCATAACCACCGCCTAATGCCAGCGAATGGGGCGCTGCAACAACGGGGAATGGAGCAAAACGCAGTTTCTGCAGGGTATCCTGCATCCCCTTACTCATGGCTTCAAGACTATCCCAGTCCTTTTCATCGATGGCTCTTAACATCATAGCCAGGTTGGCTCCTGCAGAGAAGTGAGTCGCTTCAGAAGCAATCACCAAGCCTTTGTAGCCATTTTCCTGAACCCAATCCGCAGCCTGATCAAACATCCCGATCATTGATCCATCGATGGGATTGAAAGTGGGCTGGAGAACTGAGTGCATACTGACAGCGGCTACGCCATCACCCAGGTCAACCAGGGAGGCAGACCAATCCTTCTTGATCAAGCCACCCGTTTTCTTAACCACATCAAAATCGACGGCGAGGAGATGGGTTGGTACAGCTTGCATTGATTCACTGGCAGGATCATAATAGGTTTTAACCTTGCCATCGAATCCGTAGAAGGAGTCTATCCCCTTACCCAGCATGGTGGTCACCCAGGCTGGAATTTTATAACCATCCTGCTTCATCCGGTCCACAGATTCAGCAACACCAAAAGCATCCCAAATCTCAAAGGGACCCATTTCCCAGCCGAAACCCCATTTCATACCATTATCAATATTAACAATGTCATCTGAAATTTCGGGTAAGCGATTGGCCGAATAGATCAAAATACCAGCGTGGAGTTCCCACAGAAATTTTCCGGCCACATCATCTATTTTGACAATGCTTTTGAGTTTCCCAGGCAGATAGGTTTCATTCTTGGAAACCCGGATCGCATCATATCTCTTTTTGACCGATGGTTCATACTCCAGCGTGTCCAGATTGAGTGCAAGGATGGTTTTACGGTCAACTTTCTTGTAGAAGCCCTGCTTGGTTTTGGCGCCCAGCCACCCATTATCGAGCATGCTTTTTAGATAATCGGGTACTTGAAAGATATCCCGTTCTTCGTCATCCTCGCCTTTATCATACGCATTTTCAGCAACATGAACCAGAGTATCCAAACCAACCACATCTGCGGTTCGGAAAGTGGCCGATTTCATGTGACCAATGGCCGTTCCAGTGAGTCCATCCACATCAGGAACACTCAAATGCTTCTCACGGGCCAGCTTAAGGGTGAGCATCATGCCATAGACACCAATTCGATTAGCGATAAAATTGGCTGTATCTTTAGCCCATACAACACCCTTGCCCAACACATCTTCCAGGAAGACGGCCATGTTTTGCATGGCATCCAGGTCAGTTTCGGAGCCTCCTACCAATTCCACCAATTTCATATAGCGGGGTGGATTGAAGAAGTGGGTGATAAAAAAGCGTTTCTTCACATCTTCCGGCATACTGGAGGCCATCTCTGATAGGGCCAGACCGGAAGTATTGCTGGTCAGAAGGGCTGTGGAATTCATTTTGGGAATGATCTTCTCAAATAAGCCCTGTTTCCAATCCAATCTTTCAGCAATGACTTCCACTACCCAGTCTACTTCATTGATTTTATCCAGGTGATCATCATAGTTACAGGGTGTGATCATCCCCAGGGTCTTTGGATTATAGACCGGACTGGGTTTAAGTTTTTTCATCCCCTCCAGGCCCTTGACCGCCAGATCCTGATTCATATCAAACAGAAAACTGGGTATCCCTGCATTAGAGAGGTGGGTGGCAATCTGAGCACCCATGACACCGGCCCCCAGAATAGCTACCTTTTCAATTTTAAAAGCCATGATCAGCTCCTTTCGATGATAGTGGCAATTCCTTGTCCAGTGCCGATACACATGGTGGCCAAACCATAACGAGCATCATTCTGTTCCATCACATTCAAAAGTGTGGTGATGATTCGGGCTCCTGAACAACCCAGTGGATGACCAAGCGCAATGGCACCACCATTCAGATTGATCTTTTCCGTTGGGAAATTACCCTTGCGGATAACATATAGAGATTGGGCACCAAAGGCTTCGTTGAGCTCAATAATATCGATCTGATCCAGAGTCATTCCAGCATTTTCCAGGACTTTCTCAGTGGCCGGTAAGGGACCTGAGCCCATGAGAGTAGGATCAACACCGGCAACAGCGCGAGAGATGATCTTGGCCCTCACTTTGAGTCCCAATTCTGCAGCTTTGGTATTACTCATCACCAAAACGGCTGAAGCGCCAACACTGATGGGACTTGAAGTTGCGGCTGTAATACTTCCGTCTTCCAGAAATGCTGGAGACAATGATTTGATCTTCTCCACATTGGGTTCTCTGGGACCTTCATCTTTCACTACCCGAACGCCTTCGATCTCGATGGGAATGATCTCATTATCAAAGTTACCAGCAGCCTGAGCAGCCAAAGCCCGTTTATGAGATTCAATAGCAAAAGCTTCTTGATCTTCACGGCTGATATCCAGCTCCTTGGCCAGATTCTCAGCTGTTTCACCCATGCCCATGTAATAGTCCATTTCGTATAGTTCGGGACTAAAATCAGGGTTATAGCCACCCATGGGTACGCCAAACATATCTTCTACACCAGCTGCAATTCCGATTTCCTTGTCACCAACCATAATGGCAGTGCTCAATTGATGGAGGGCATCCATGGAGGAACCGCAGAACCGATTGACCGTACTGCCAGTTGTTGTCACAGGTAAACCAGATAGTAGAGCAACACCACGCCCCATGAGCATTCCTTGATTTCCTTCGGGAAAAGCACATCCCAGGACCAGATCTTCAACCATTTCCGGTTTGAGAGCAGGATTTCTAGCCAGTAAGCCCTTGACAACCTGGGCCGCAATATCATCAGGACGCATCCCGATCATTTCGCCATTCTTCAATCCAATGGGACTCCGAACAGCATCTACAATTACACTATATCTTTCACTCAT
>JAOZSM010000012.1:0-3423 GCA_029939675.1 Fidelibacterota bacterium | reverse complement strand
TAATCATTCAGCGGATATTCACCGCGTTTGAGTAAGAGTTGAAATACTTGTTCCTGCTCAGCTATCACATCTGCATGATAAGCCAGGTCAGCCAAAGCACCATCCAGAGCATTTAATTTTTCAACACGATCAGTTTCATCCAGGATATGTCTCAGAATTTTCTTCGCATTTGAGACAATCACTTCCAGGTTGCGGAGGACTGATACCTTTAAAATCGAAGCCACCGTTGCCTGGCGTGGATAGTTTTCCGGAAGCTGTAAATAGCGTCTCAGCACACTGAAAATGACCTGTTGGGCAATCACCATATTGGCGAAAGCTTCAATTTCAAACTGAGTATTTTTGAAATCCTGACCATGTTTCAGAATCAATTCATCCAGTGTTTTCAGGACGATTCCCCGGCCCAATTCAACTGCCTTGATCTCCTGGACCATAGGATGATCATCGGCAACATCAACAGCCGGCATCCAGCCATCACCCATCTCTAGCAACTGCTCACGAATCGGTAATTCTTCCAGGATCGCTTTTTTCATGACGATTCCTGAGATGATCATTTTATTGATCTCATTGGTACCTTCAAAGATCCGATTGACTCTTTCATCACGTAGAATCCGGGCAAAGGGATATTCTTCTGAAACTCCATATCCACCCAGAATCTGAAGGCCATCATCGGCATTAATCCAAAGGGCTTCTGATGAGAAGATCTTGTTGGTACTATTCTCAATGGCGTGATCCTCGATCACAGCGTAGAGGTGATTATAGTATTCTGGATCATCTGTAGGGAACTGCTCTGTACCTGCATCGATGGAACCGGTGGATTGATAGGTAATGGTATCTGCTTCATAACAACGGATAACCATATCAGCAAATTTGCGCTGCATCATCCCAAAGGCTATGAGGGGTTGCGCAAACTGATGCCTTTCTTTGGCATAAGCCAAAGCCGGTTTCAGGGCTTGCTTGGCGCCACCCATTGTAACCGCACCTAATTTCAAGCGGCCGATGTAAAGGCAGTTAAATGCAACTGCCGCACCCTTGCCAACACCACCGATTACATTTTCGATGGGCACCTTGCAATCTTTTAAAATGAAAGTGGTTGTTGAAGAACCTTTGATGCCCAGTTTATGCTCTTCAGGTCCCCGCTCCCAACCGGTAGTTTCCTGGTCAAGAATAAAGGCCGTTAGCTTTTCCCCATTTACCTTGGCAAAAACGACTGCGATATCAGCCCAGGCTCCGTTGGTGACAAACTGTTTGACGCCATTTAGTAGATAATGGGTGCCTTCCTCATTCAGCTTAGCTGTGGCTGTTCCGTTCAAGGCATCAGATCCAGCTCCTGGTTCGGTCAGGGCGAAGGAGCTCATCCACTCTCCGCTCATCATCTTGGGGATGTATTTTTCCCGTTGAGCATCATTACCATACCAGAGAATTGGTAAAAGTCCAATTCCCGTATGGTCAGTGATCGTAACCATTAATGAAGAACTTTCGGTAGCACCGGTTGCTTCCAGGGCCAATGCGGCGGCTGTTTTATTCAACCCCATGCCTCCATATTGCTCAGGTACATCCATACCCAGGATTCCCATTTCCCCCATTTGGGTCATAAAATCCCGAGACAATTTTTCATCCAGTTTTTCAATAGCTTCAGCGTGCGGAGCAACAGCTTCCGTGGAAAAGTCCCGAATTACTTCAAAGAACTCTTTTTGATCATCAGACCATTTTTCCCTGGTGAAGATCTCATCTACGCCGAAGGGTGTGGTTAAAAATGCGCCACCCTTTTTCATCACTCTCTCCTTATTTTAGAATTTCTTTTGTTCCGTTATGAAAAAATCAGCTAACCAGAACACTTGCAATGCACTATTTAGGTATTATTAATACTGATCCAGATTATTCGTAATGTTAGTTTTTTCTGCATCCCTCATACAAGCCATTTATCCCTCGACTTGGGTCTACGACTCTCGGCTACGCCCCCACAAGCCGCTCGGGATGACGAACATTGATTCATGCGATTATCTAGGACCAGTTTAATATTTACTCCTACTGAACAGCAATGCCGTTCAGGATAAATTCCATATTTAGTTCTACATATTCTTCAAGAGAAAAGTCCTCGGGTTGAAAGAGGACGAACCAGATCATGCCATGCAGAGAGGTCATGATGGAGAGTGCTATCATCCTGGAATGAACCTGTTTAAACTCACCATATTCAATTCCACGATCGATAAGGTTCTCAAAGACTGTGAGTACTCGCGTATACAGTTGACCAGCTAATTCATGAATCTCTTGATCACGATTAGCGAAGGCCCAGATTTCCGGTTCAACCAGAAACCAGTTTGGATTGCGCTTGAATATTATTGCAGTAAAATGGGCTATTTTCCGAATGATGTCTGTTGATGGTTTTGCCCGCAAATCATTGTTTCGTTCTATTGCAGAAAACTGATCCATCCAATGCTCAATGAGCGCAATGAACAGATCCCGTTTACTCTGGAAGTGGTGGTAGATTGCTCCCTTACTCAGACCGATCTCCTGAACAATGTCATCCATCCTGGCATCTGAGTACCCTTTCTTGACAAATATGGTAAGGGCTGCTTCGAGTATTTCTATTCTACGTACTGAGCTAGGTTTTCTCTCTGTCATATTGGAACCTTCATAAACAATTAGAAACATACCGACTGGTCGGTATGTAATATAGATTCCAATCATCCGCTTGCAAGGAGAGCTTGAAATTTTCGGCTCTGATCCTTATGGGTGGTTTATCCTGTTTCTCCAACTGCAGGTTGCACCTGCAGCTATTCAACTTACATCCCTTCGGGATTCCTTTTGTTCTGGTATTTATTCATTTATCTCATGCATCTGTACCATGAACGAATAACTTGTTGTGTTTTAGCAGCTATAAACATTTAACACTAGAAGGAAGTAAGTGGATGAAAAAGATTCTTATACTCGCGCTCACCGTCATGATGAGCGTTTTCATGGTCCAGTGCGGTGGCAAAACAGAAGCCCCCAAAGAAGATCTCAGCTACCAGCAGAGTATTCTGGACAAAGCCAAACCCATGTTTGCAGTAGTACCGGATAAAATGCCCGGTTCTGAAAATGACACACAAGCACTCATCGATCTAGGTGAAGAGCTCTATCTTGAGACCGCTTTGTCTAACACAGATGACATGTCCTGTAATACCTGCCATGACATTACCACCGCAGGAGTTGACAACAAGCCAACATCAGAGGGCACCAACGGTATCCCCGGTCCTCGTAATTCACCAACCGTATTTAACGCCGGTTTCCATTTTACCCAATTCTGGGATGGCCGGGCAGTTGACTTGAACGAGCAAGCGGGTGGCCCCATCCTCAATCCAGCCGAAATGGCGATTCCTGACTCAGCAACTGCTGTAGCAAACATCAAGGCCATTGAGGACTATGACGCCATGTTCACCGCAG
>JAOZSM010000011.1 GCA_029939675.1 Fidelibacterota bacterium | reverse complement strand
TTCTACTTTCTACTTTCTACTTTCTACTTTCTACTTTCTACTTTCTACTTTCTACCGGTCTACGTTTCCGACTACGCCCTGGCGCTTTTTACTTGATCTCAAGCCCCAGGATCGAAACATCGTCGTTCATAGTTGATTGACCGTTCCACTTAATGGCTGAAACTGCCAGATTATCCACACACATACGCAGTGTACAGAGCTGTTGCTGCTGAAGAATTCGGTTCATTCTTTCCAGGCCATACTGCTCGTCGTACTTATTTGTGGTTTCCGGAATTCCATCAGAAAAAAAATAAAAACGATCTCCCTGTTGTAACTGAATTGATTCCTCTTCATATGCTGCGTCAGGGAGAAAACCAATCGGCATGCCCGTGGTGGGCAACGATTTTGAATCACCTTCCCTTGGAATTACAATAGGTCCCGGATGACCAGCCGCCACGTATTTTATGACCCTGGTATCGAGACTTATCACACCGTAAACGATAGTAAAATACTGGCCATTAATGTCATCCATGGGGAATTGATTATTCAGAATTTCTGCTACCCTTGCAGGTGAGCGATATCTGTAAGTAGAATCATCTTTGCTTTCAAAAAGGACCGAGTTGGGTTTGTCTGCAGAGAGAGTGTGGATCAGAGTCATGGCCAGGAGCGCTGCTGCAACACCATGTCCACTTACGTCCAGCAGATAGAACCCCACATAATTGTCATCCAGTTTGATAACATTAAGAGCATCTCCGGCAAGCTCATCACAGGGCAATAGCCCCCACTCAAATTCGATCTCTTGAAATTGAGGAAGTGTATGGGGTAGAAAAGACTGCTGGATACGGGCCGCCACAATCAGGTCGTTTTTCATCTGCATATTTGCAAACTCTAAATTGTCATTCTTTTTTTGAAGTTCCTCTTCAAGTGACAGGATCCGGATTGCTGCAATTATCCGGGCGCGCAATTCTTCGCTTTGGACCGGTTTAACAATGTAATCATCTGCTCCGGCCTCAATTCCGGTAATGACATCGCCACTTTCTTGTTTTGCAGTTACCAGAATGATATAGGTTTTACTGACAGAAGTCGTTTCGCGAATTTTTTGAATGAGGCCAATACCATCCAGACGGGGCATCATCCAGTCGGTGAGTACCAGAGCGTGCGTGTGCTGTTGATATAATTCAATAGCTTGCACACCATCCTCAGCCAAGTCTGTTTCATAGCCCCATTTCTTAAGCTTGACTTTGAGCCAGGTGCGGATAGTTAGGTCATCTTCAGCAACGAGAATTCGCATTGCTCATAACCCTGTTTTCTGAATTTGTTCTAGGATATTCTGGACTTCTTTCTTGAGCTCCGTGTAAAGAGCTTTCGCGGTATCAATATTTCCGGTTTTTCCATGATGCTCCAGATCTGCTGCAAGTTCCTGAATCTGATGTGCCCCAATATAACCGGAGGCGGACTTAAGTGAGTGGGCAATTCGCTGAAATTCCCCGGCATCTTCTGTGACCATCGCAGCATCCAACTCCAGCAGTTTTTGAGGGACATCTTCCAGGTAGGCCGAGAGGATCATATCACAGGCTTCCTGATCGCCGTCCATGTTTTCCATAAGGTAACTGGCATCAAATGGTTGTTGATCAACTTTTGAGATTTGGACTACTTCAGGTGTTGGATTGGATTGGCCAGTAATGACTTGCTCCAGCATGAGCTTGAGTGCCTCACGGCGGACCGGCTTGGTCAGAAATGCATTCATGCCGGCATCGCGACAGGCCTGCTCATCATCTTTTAATGTGCCGGCAGTCAGGGCAATAATTGGTATTTGGGAATCAAAATTCCCACTTGCATCAGCTCGAATATTTTGGGTGGCTTCCAGTCCACCCATTTCAGGCATATTCAAATCCATAAGTATGGCAGCGAAACTATCCAGAGGTAAAACCCTTAGAACTTCTACTCCGCTGGCAACAGCCCGACCGGTAAATCCGATCTTCTTTAGCAGGGTCAAAGCTACTTTCTGATTTATCTCGTTGTCATCAGCTATTAGCACCTTGACTTCATCATTCTCAGCCTGAGGTGGTGTTAAGCTTGCTTGTGAAAAGCCAAAGTATGTCTCAAGGCTTTGTAGCAGATTCGTAAATTCATGTTGCTTAAAGGGGTAAGAGATAAGCATATTTACTTTTTTAAATACTGGATCCAAACGATCACGATCAAACTCTTCTGGTAACAGCAGTAAAATGTAAGTTGTTGAAAAATGGTGAAAGATATGTTCCAACTGATCACTGGTAAGCTCCATTCCATTCATCCAGTTAATCACCAGTAAATCAGGAGAACTCTCAAAGTTCGGTTCATCAAGAACATTATTCAAGAAATCCTGACAATTACTCCTGGTTGCAGTCTGAAACCCATAGAGTTCGAATCTATCAGACAATGCTTGAGGACAGAGTTCCTGTTGATCCACTATCAGAGCTGTTTTGTGGTTGAACATGGGCGCTAAGTTCTGATGAATATCACCAATTCCAGATAAGGTTGCCGGCGTAAATGATATCTGAAACCAGAATGTGGTACCTGATTGTTCAATGCTCTCAACTCCAACTTTACCCCCTAGAAGAACCACTAAATATTTAAAAATAGTTAAACCAAGACCAGTCCCACCAACGGCGCGAGTGCTGCTGGCATCTAACTGCGAAAACGATTCAAAAATAGTGGATAGCTGTGATGCTGGAATCCCTATTCCAGTATCTATGACTTCAAATTTTAGATCAATTGTATGACCAACAGCCAATGGGTACACTCTGATCTCGATATGTCCGACTTTGGTAAACTTGATGGCGTTATCGACTAAATAGCCGATGATCTGGCGTAATTTGGCACGATCGCTATTTATATATACTGGAGTTTGTGCATCAATATGCAGGCATAGAGTAAGCTCCTTGGCTTTAGCCTGGGAGTAGAATTTCTCTGTCACCTCATCCAGTAATAGGGGTAAACTCAAGTATTCATTTGAGATTTCACTGTGTCCGCCCTCAATTTGACTAAAATCCAGGATGTCATTCAGGATGTGAAGCAGATTTTTTGAACTGGCTGCTACAAGCTCGGCATATTCCATTTGATCCTCATCCAGTTGCGTGTCCATGAGTAAGTCGGTCATGCCTATGATACCATTCATAGGGGTTCGGATTTCATGACTCATATTGGCTATGAAGAGACTCTTGGCCTGATTTGCAGCGTCTGCTGCATCTTTGGCAAGGTTCAGTTCGTGTATAAGCTCATTCATCTGAATGGTCTGTTCGTGTTCCATCTCATGTGCTATGCGCAGATCTTCAACTTGGCGCTCAGCATCATCGGTGAGTTGACGGGATGTATCCAGAGCCAACTCAAGCCCTTCTTTTTCTTTTACCAGGTTGCTGATGTCATGGATTGATCCCTGGATATGGGTGACTTTACCATCCATATCCTTAAAGACAGAAGCAGAAATAGTACAGTTATGTTGATCTCCGTTTTTACTGGTTAAAATAATATTGTCAGTTCTAATGGTTCCTTGAAGCATGAGATCTTTACTGAAGTTCAGATGATCGTCAGGATTTCTAAAAAGGATTTGAATACCTGAAGCTTGCAGTTCTTCACGCGAGTAACCAGACATTTTCTGACCAGCGGGATTGATATCCAGTAAGTTCCCGTGAAATGATAAGATAAATACTGGATCCTGTGATGATTGAAATAGGGACTGGAAGCGGTGATCACTCTCATGTTGAGCTTGTTCGGCACGTTTCTCATTAGTAATATTTTGAATCACTCCAAAGATATCTTCAATTGCACCTGTGGCTGAGAATCGGGCCTGGAGAGAGATGCGGAGTATTCGAAGCTGGCGTTTCTGTATGAGTATACGGTACTCGAGTTCGGCTTCTTCCTGACCTGCTTTTAATAGATTAAGAGTGTCTTCTAGCAGTGTTTTATCATCCTGATGAGCAGAATTGATGAACAACTCAATTGTGGGTGTCTCCGTTGTTGCCAGCTCCAAGAGATCATAAACCTGTTTGGACCAAACCATATTGTTTCTGGGAACATGCCAGCGCCAATGTCCTAGATCGGCAATAGCCTCAGCTCGAACCAGGCGCTGTTCGCTTTTTCTTAAATCTTCCATGACTTGTTCCTGACGAGCGGCCACAATATTGAAGGCATTAGCCAGGTCCTTCATCTCGCTCTTTCTCACGATATTGATTCGATGAGACAGGTCTCCCCTTAGAAAGATATCTGCAGCCTGAAAGAACTTACGAAATGCTTTATAGAGCAGTGTGCTAGTATAGATAAAAAGCCCCAGGAGTAATAATAAGGTAAGAACCGTAATAGGTATCAGCCAGGCCAGTGAACCTTCTGTGTTCGTGACTGAGTCGAGATAAGTCTTCTTTATCTGTCCCTTGAGTTCAGGCCAGATCGTTTCTTCCAATAATACCGTTGCAGTTAAATAATAAGTAGAAAAAGAATCCTGTTGACGTTCCAGGGAATCACTTATAACACTTAGCTGAATAAGACCAGAGCCCAATGAGGTCAGGTTGGATTGCGTTGATGTAACAGATGAATTGGAATGGTCCAGTTTACCAAGTGTCACTTTCAATTTATGGAGTTTTTCAATAATATTTCTGCTTTGCAGTGACCTTTGTCCACGTAAATAGCGAATAATGTAGAGGTTTACTGCATCCAATGTCTCATGTAGATCGTGCAATTCACCAGCAGGAAGAGACCGAGTTATCGCACCAATTGAGGATAATATTTGTAGATTAATTTCCAGATTGCGATCCAGAATTTCTTCACGTTCAACTTCAAGATTGGCAATTTCAAAAGCAGTGGAATGAAGAGCCTGGAATATGTTTTCTAAATAGGTATATGAGATGTCCTCATGGTTTAGATAGTCCAGGTCATGTAACCGCAGCAAGGTGCTCTGGAAAAGGGTCTGAGCAGCTTTAATATCAGTGATTTCAATTTGAGTATTTGGCCTTGTGCTAAGAACAGACTGCTCAAAATCCTGATAAATACCTTTTAGCTCTGTTTCAATTTTAACAATATGCGACATCTTTTGATCCTGATATCGAATGATCTTTAGTGCTACCAGGGATCCGAGGATTATTAATGCTGTACTAAGTAAGAGTTGAAAAAATACCAGACGAGATAAGGTACCGCTAAACAAGAGCCGAGTAGTATTCTTCAGATTTAGTTCCATACAATCTTACACTTTCGTGTGTTGTTAAAGCCTGTGGTAAATTATCAGATACTAATGAAGGCTTGATTCATCCTGTAGTTATCATCGTTTGCAATTTACCTTTCTTGAGCAATAGGATCATAATTTGATTTTTTTACTGCACCTGTAGTAACGCTACAATCCAACTGCCTTTCATTAAAAACCGGGTGCGGGTAATTTATAAATCCCGGGGATAACAATACTGTATAATTTTCCTGCAGGAGCGATTATTGGCAAAAACTCCCAAGTATTATTGGTGAGAATTTATTTAACTGTGAATTTAGAGTATATCAATCTTAGATAGGAGTATGTAATAATGATATATTTGGATTGATACTTGGGAATTAGATTCGTTGCAGGATTAATGTAAGTGATATATAAATACAGATATAGCTAAACATTAGGTCATATGGCATGGGATTGGTTCTATTGAGTCGAATGTTTAGAATGAGTTTAATTAAAACCGTTTATCGAATTATAGAGCCGACTGCCGAAAGAAGGACTTAAAAATATCAAAGGAGCGTAAATAATGAGGAAAATTATGAGACCAAGAACAAGCATAACACTACTAATTCTAACTACCTGGCTGTCAGGTGGTCTTATGGCACAATCTTCTGTAAGTAGCGATATTCATATTGCCAAAGGGCAGAAAAGCCATAGAAGCATCTCAACAGTAAGCGGAGATGTGGTCATTGGCAAGCATGCTGAGGTGGAGGCATCTATCACAACCGTAAGTGGCGATGTTACCATCGGTGCCAAAGCAGAGGTTGAAAATGTAGAGGCAGTAAGTGGTGATATTTCCATAGGTAAAAGTGCCTCTACAGGGAGTTTGGAAACAGTGAGCGGAGATGTTCAGCTTTATGCCGGTAGTGATATTCGTGGGAGTGTCGAAACGGTAAGTGGTGATGTCTTTAGTGATACTGGCTCAAAGATTCGCGAGAATCTAACTACTGTCAGTGGTGATATTGAACTAGACGATACAGTGCTTCGAGGTCACCTCAGAACAGTTTCCGGGGATATTGCTCTGTTTAATGGAGCTGTCATTGAGGGAGATATAATCATAGACCGTAAAGCTGCTTTCTTTAATTCGAATTTGGGTTCAATCAAGATCATCATTGATATGAACTCACTTGTTAAAGGCAGCATCAGAGTAAAGGAGCCTGACACCAATGTGATTGTTTATCTAAGAAACGGTGGCAGAGTTCAGGGTGAAATTATCAATGCAGAGGTCCGAAAATAATCAATGATTTGTTCGGATCCATAGGAAGGAATCACGAATGCGAATCATGCTGATATTGATTGTTGGTTTTGGAATGCTCTTACCTTTGTTTTCAAGAGGTCTAGCGCAAGAAAATGATGAGCGGCACGTCCGCCAGATATCAGCGGTTCGTTTGACAGATGCATCCATTGAAATTGATGGACGCCTTAATGAAAGCATTTGGAACCGGATTCCCCAACAGGGCAATTTTATTCAACGAGATCCTGATGATGGGGCTTCTTCAAGTCAAGAAACAGAATTTGCAGTTTGTTATGATACAGAATTTCTATATGTCGGTATTCGGGCTTTCGATGATGAACCTGCTCTTGTTACAGGAATTCTAACTCGGCGAGATGAATCTTCTCCTTCAGATTGGGTTTACATCTCGGTTGATAGCTATTATGATCACCGCACGGCTTTTGAATTTGGTCTCAATGCAGCCGGTGTTAAGCAGGACCTGAGACGTTTCGATGATGAAAGTTTAGATTTTGATTGGGATGCTGTTTGGGCAGGAGCAGTAAATCAAGATGCTGAAGGTTGGAGTGCTGAATTTGCCATCCCTTTCCGAGAATTGCGCTTCAATAGTGCAGCGGAAATGACCTGGGGCTTGAATGTTTATCGTGAATTGCCTCGCAATAACAATGAGTTGGCAGTCTGGAACTACTGGTCTCATGAAGAAACTGGTTTTGTTTCAAACTATGGTGAACTAACTGATCTCCAAGGAATTCAGCCCAAAATGCCCGTTTATGTATCTCCCTACGTTATGACTCAAACGGCTGTCAACGATAAGCATCTGAATCAAGCGGACCATTTTGAAAATGGGGCTGACTTTGGTGCCGATATTAGAAAAAGTTTTGCGCTTGGCTTGACCTTTAGTGGAACTATTAATCCAGACTTTGGACAGGTTGAGGCTGATCCGGCTGAATTCAATCTCACCGAGTTTGAGAGTTATTTTAGTGAAAGAAGACCTTTTTTTATGGAAGGTGGCAATATCCTGAACTTTTCATTGGGTTTTGGCGATGGTGATAATTCGGCTAATTCATTGTTCTATTCCCGCCGGATTGGTCGGGTTCCGCAGGGAGGATATGTATCCAATGGGACAGCTGCCGTATCTTCAGTAGATTCTCCTGAATTTACTAGAATTCTCGGTGCTGGAAAGTTAACCGGAAAATTGAATAACGGCTTGTCTATTGGGCTTATGTCGGCCATAACTGCGGAAGAACGGGCTACGGTTTCATATGTAGATGGTACAACCAGTACCAACGTTGTTGAGCCGGCAACAACTTACCTTTTGGGACGAGTTCAACAGGACTATCGTGGTGGGTTTACAACTGTTGGTGGTATTCTCACTGCAACGATGAGATCACTTGACGGAACAGATATGGAATGGTTGCGCGAAAGTGCCTATACCGGTGGTATGGATTTCAATCACAGATTTGGCGATCAGAAGTATGACCTTAATTCTGCCATTGCTTTTAGTCACGTCAAAGGGAGTCAAGCATCGATTTTAAGTACTCAGCTTAATCCTTCCAGATACTTTCAGAGACCGGATGCTCCCCATCTTTCCGTAGATTCGAGTGCCACATCATTGAGTGGGTTCGGAGCTAAATTTATATTTGGCCGCAATAATGGCAAAACCAATTTCTATACAGGTTTACTGGCAACCAGCCCCGGTTTGGAAATTAATGATCTGGGTTTTATGCGTGCCGTTGATAACATCAATCAATTTATCTGGTTTAGTTACAAAAATAGAGAACCGAGTAAATATCTCCTTAATTATCGAATAAATTTTAATGAGTGGGCTAACTGGACCTTTGGGGGTGAAAGTAAGGGCTTTGGCGGTAATGTGAATGCTAACGCAACGCTTACAAATAACTGGTTCGTTGGTGGCGGAATCAATTTAAATCGAAGTGGTATTGTACCCTTCCATCTGCATGGTGGACCCTCTATTCAGGGCTCAGATAACCTAAGTACCTGGGCATCCCTTGGATCGGATCGCCGGCGCGAATTAAGCCTCCAGGCCAATGGTCATGCTTTTACCAGTCTTGATGATGTTCTCAGTCTAAGTTTTTCCCCTTCCATACAATGGAGACCCAAAAAAAATATTGCCCTCTCTCTGGGACCTGATTTCCAGTTTATGGATGATACCTGGGCCTGGATTACAAGTATGACTGATTCCAGCGGTGGCACGCACTATGTTTTTTCTGATCTTACGCTGTCCCAAACAAATATCACCTTCAGAGCTAATGTTACTTTAAGTACAACCCTGTCATTCCAATTCTTCACCCAGGCGTTTCTGATGGGTGCTGATTATGAAAATTTTAAGGAAGTTGCTGATAATACAGCCAGAGATATCAACAATCGGTTTACAGGGTACCCGGAAGATCAACTAAGATTTGATGCTAACGGCGCACTGGGTGGAGTGGACCTGGACAATGATGGAATTATTGACTACTGGCCGGCTTCATATGTCTATTCCGATGTTAATTACCGGGAGTTGACTTCCAACATGGTTCTGCGTTGGGAATATTCGTCAGGTTCAGTGATGTACCTGGTATGGTCCAGAGGTGCGTCAGCCTACGATCCCTTCTGGGAGTTTGACCCGGGTAAAGACCTAAAGTCGCTGATTGATGTAGCTGATGACAATATCTTTCTGCTCAAGATTAACAAATTGCTCAATCTCTAAACTTCAAATTTCGATACAGGCTCAGGGGCTGACATTCATAATGTCAGCCTTCCAGGGTCGGAAATAAAACTATCGGCTCAAGCCTGCTTGGGTCACATCCTGGTTTAAGAATTCGATTTCAATCTCAAAATCGGGTCCCAAATGCATGCATATTATTTTATCAATAATTATTAGTTCTGGCCGATAATGAGACAGGATGAAAGATCACTTACCCGGAAATTTTAAAATACCCTCCGATTTTTCTTTCTGTAGCATGTTAAATTGATTATCGTTCAGCCCTTGTTTGTAACGAATGAACCTGATAGAGTAGTAAGCCATGAAATTAAATAAACAAATCCTGATACCCTTGAGCATGTTTTTCACCGTTCTAGCCCTAGGTTGGATTGTCCAGAATTACATAAGCGACCAAGATGCCCAAGTGCTGGATATCAAAACCCAGATCACTGCTGAACAAGTTGGTATCAGATTACATGAATATCTCAACACAAGGCTGACCCGGTTAGATTTTTTTAGAGAGAGAATGGAAAATATACCGGCTCTCACTGAATCTGAATTCAGGTCCAAAGCCCTATTGATACAACATGAGTTACCAGGATTCCAGGCCATTAATTGGATCGATGCTCAGGGAGTGATTCAGTGGGTCACCCCGCAATCGGCCAATTTGCCGGTTGTTGGTGTTGACTTAAGAAAAATAGGGGCAAAAGAGGCTGCCGAGGCCTTTAGTCGAGCTCTATTATACCGCATTGATACTGCCACTGAGCCAATTGAGTTAATTCAAGGGGGCAACGGTCTTGCCATTTATCTACCCATAAATATTGGCAATGATGTCTTGGGGTTTATCAATGGTGTTTTTCGTCTCGAAGAGCTCATATCACAGTGTTTTGGGAATACTGTTCGTGATTTTAATTATGAAGTGATTTTATCCGGACAGCATGTATTTCTTAGGGGAGAGGCCAAGAACTTTGAGCAACCCACAGTTGTAGGTCGCCATAATTTTAATTTCCTTGGACAACCCTGGGAATTGCAAGTCGTTCCAGGCTCAAAGGATGGTCAGACCAGTGAACTTATGCGTAAGCTTTCCTTCGTGGTGATCCTCCTTATTGCTTTACTGATGGCCATTATCACAAGGTCCAAATCTTTATCTAATGCCAAATTGGCAAAAGCTTACCGCACTGTAGAAGAATCTGAAATCAAGTTTAGAACGATATTTGATAATTCACCAGCTTGCTTATTGCGTTTTAATCAGCAAGGTGTTTTTACTGACTGGAATCGTGAAGCTGCCTCCATTTTTGGATTTGAATTTCCTCCTGAAAAAGAACACAATGTCTTCGATCTTGAGGGAATGGAGCCTTTAGTCCCGGCAATTAGAAAAGCCCTCAATGGAAAAGTGTCTGGCTATACCGGATTTATTGAAATTCATGAGAAAAAGCTAGAGGTCGATGCAGTGATCGAAGCGCTTGTATCAAGTGAAGACACAATCCAGGGAGGCATCATTCTGCTTAAGGATGTAACCCAGGAGAATGAGACAGCCCGCGCCAAGGAAGTCATGTACGAGATTGGCGACATGAGCAACAGAATAAATGATTTACCTGAGCTTTTTAAGGCGATTCAGGAAGGTCTTAGTAGTGTTCTTGATACAAGAAATTTTTATGTGGCTTTATTTGACCAGGAATCAGGTGAATTTAGTTATCCCTATTATGTTGATGAATTTGATACTCCACCTCCTGAACCCAGTAAAAATGAACGTGGTTTATCAGCATATGTCCTGAAGAATGGTGTCCCGATCATTCTGAATAAAGAAGAAATCTTAGCTCTGAATAACGATGGTAAAATTGATCTACTAGGTACTCCCTCTGAGCAATGGTTGGGTTCGCCTCTGGTTGTCGAAGGAAATTCCATTGGAGTAATAGCAGTACAAAGCTATTCAAAAGATGTTGTTTTTGACGGGAATGATATGGGAATGATGAATTTTGTCTCTGATCAGATTGCAGTAACCATCAAGATCAAGATCGAAGATAAAAAGCTTAGACAATCTGAAATTATGCATCGCGAACTTTCCACCAAACTGAGTGATTCTAACAATATCAAAGCGCTATTGCTTGACATCATCACCCACGATCTAAAAAATCCAGCTGGAGTGATCTCCAGTGTGGCTGAAATGTTAGTTATGGAAGATGATGTGAGTGAGGAGATCCTGCTGATCAAGGATAGTTCAGACGCACTCCTGAAGGTCATTGACAATACAACATCTCTGGCACGGATCACCCTGGGTGAAAAGATCGCCATGAAACAGATGGATTTGAGTCAAATGGCCAGGAGTATATCAGAAGAATTCAATTCGACCTTTCAGGGTCAGAATAAACCACTGGAAATTAATATTGAACCAGATTTGATCTGTGAAGCCAATCCGGTAATAGCTGAAGTCTTTCGTAATTATTTAAGCAATGCTTTAAAATATGCCCCGGATAATAAAAAGGTGATTTTCAGTCTTGAGGATGATGGTGATAAGATAGGGTTTTTTGTCGCGGATCTTGGTCATACGATTGAGGGTGAAGATCAGACGGCAATTTTTGGTCGAAGTGTTCAATTAGCCAACGGAAAATCAAGAGGAAGCGGGCTGGGTTTGGCCATTGTAAAAAGGATAGCAGAAGTGCATGATGCCAGTGTTGGTGTCTACGCTAATGAACCTTCAGGGAATATATTTTATATGAAACTGCCCAAATCAACCGTGAGTCGAAGCGAGACTGACGAAATGGAAAGACTATAAGTATGAGTACCAGTGATCTTAAATCAGTGCTAGTTGTAGAAGATGATTTTGCTTCCAGACAATATCTGTTATTGCTATTGAGAAAGTTGAAGTACAGCTCTCATGCAGCAGAAACAGGTGAACAGGCTTTAGAGTTGATGAAGGACAAAATGGTAGACATTATGCTTCTGGATATTGCTTTAGGACCTGGTATTAGCGGTATCGAGCTTGGCGCAAAACTGAAGCAGGAAGCTCGTTTCTCCAGCATTCCCATGGTGGCAGTGACCGCTTTCTCAAAAGATAAATTACAGACCCTGGAAGAAGCTGGTTTCGCAGATTATTTGTCCAAACCATATACTATCGTGCAGCTGAAAGAGATGTTGGAGAAATATCTGAATTGAGCCTGTAAGCGGATCCCTATAGAAAATCAATTCAATTATTACATTACAAAACACCAGTTCATATCCTATTATAGTTCCATGAAAATTAGTGAGATACTGAATCGCGCAACCGACCCATTCGTAAGTTTTGAGATCATTCCACCTACGCGCGGTCGTAGTGCCAGAGAAGTCTATGAGATTATTGATGAACTCATAGAATTTAAACCACCCTTTATTGATGTGACCAACCATGCAGCTGACTCATATTACGTGGAACAGGAAAATGGGACGTTTACTCGCCATATTAAAAGAAAACGACCCGGTACTATCGGCCTGTGTGCTGCCATAAAATACCGCTACAAAGTTGAAGCTGTTCCACATCTCCTGTGCCTGGGCTTTAACCGCCAGGAGACAGAAGACGCATTGATTGAGCTTAACTATCTGGGAATTGATAATGTCTTAGCTATCCGTGGGGATCAGCTTCAATATCAGAAGGCTCCCCTCGCCGGGCGTGAGGTCAATGAATATACCCTTGATCTGGTGAAGCAGATTAGCAACATGAATCGCGGTAAGTATCAGGAAGATATCCTGGATGCTGATGAATCAGATTTTTGTATCGGTGTGGGCGGTTATCCTGAAAAACATCCCGATTCTCCTAGCAGGGCTGCAGATATTCGCTATTTAAAACAAAAAGTAGATGCAGGTGCACAATACGTAGTCACCCAAATGTTCTTCGATAATCAGGATTACTATGATTTTGTCGATTGCTGCAGGGCGGAGGGGATTAATGTTCCAATTATTCCGGGACTCAAACTATTAACCCGGAAAAATCAGTTGAACACTTTACCGCATGCCTTTTCAGTGAATATCCCAGATGATCTGGTTACAGCTTTAGAGGCTGCCGGGAGCACCAGAGAGAGAACTGAAATAGGGGTTTCCCATGCTGTAAAACAGTGTGAGGATCTACTCAATCACGGTGTCCAAAATCTGCATTTCTATGTTATGCAGGATACTCAGCTGGTTAAAGAAGTTGTGAAGTCACTAAAGCTGGGCTAAAACAATTTCTTCAGGCGGATCTCACCGCTTCGGAAATTTCGTTTAATACCATTGACTAAAATTTGAGCCTCACCTTGTGAGTTAATACCCAGAAACTGTCCCGACAGCTCATGGTTATTGAATTGCCAATAAATCATCTCATTCAGTTTGAAGGCCTGTTTATTCCATCTGTCAGCTATCGCTTCACCTTGATCCAATAAGTCGAGTTCTCTAAAAAATAGCTGAATAAAATGGTTAAGAAACTGGCCGGAATCAGGTCTTTGCCAGCCAGCCATCTGAAGCGAAATTGCGGAACTGTGCAAATCATCAGGAAAATCAGCCGGAGTATGGGCTAGATTTATACCGATTCCAATAATGGCAGAAGTAACTGATTCACCCATCCACTGGATTTCAGTCAGGACCCCTCCACACTTACGGGATCCCAGCATGATATCATTGGGCCATTTCAAAGTGGCCTCAACACCGGTAAGCTCATTAATGGCCTGTTGTAGAACAATCCCTGTGTAGAGCGAGAGGTGTTGAAGGTTATGGACCAGGAAGTCAGGTCTGCTTAGGAATAAAGACATCCATAGACCCAGCCCAGCTTTTGATTCCCAGGTACGACCAAGTTGACCTTTTCCAGCAGATTGAGCGGCACTTATTAATAAGATATTACGATCGGCAAATTCTGCCCGGCGTCGGTGTGCCTCAAGGTTGGTGGAATCGAGAGTCTCAAATAGAAGAACCTCATCCAGCCCGGAGAGACCCGACTTAAGAGACTGTGTCTGGTGGCTTAAAAATTCAATAAAAGTTGCTTTAATTACCTTGATACTCCCCAAATACTGCCCGGAGTGTATTAGATATTTCTCCGATCGAAGCATATTCACGAACTGCAGTTATAATGTGGGGAAATAGATTCTCAGTGTTGGATTGAGCAGCCCTGGTCAGTTTGGCTAGAGCAGTTTGCACCGCCTGGTTGTTCCGCTCATTTTTCACCTGTTGGAGCCGGGTCAGTTGACGTTGAGCAGCCTTGGTCCCTAATTCCAGGATCTCCGGCTGAATATCTTCATCCATAGTAAACTGATTCACACCGACAATAGTGCGATCCCGCTTTTCGATCTCCTGCTGATATTGATAAGCACTATTGCCGATCTCATTCTGAAAATAGCCAATTTCGATGGCCTTGACTGCACCACCAATTTCATCGATGTTCTTCAGGTAGGTAAAGACCTCTTCTTCCAATTTGTCAGTGAGCTTTTCCACCACCTCTGATCCTGCCAGTGGATCTACATAATTAGTAACACCACTCTCAAATCCAATGACCTGCTGGGTTCTTAATGCCAGTCTGGCTGAGGCTTCTGTAGGTAGTGCCAAAGCTTCATCACGGGAGTTAGTATGCAGTGATTGAGTTCCGCCCAGAACTGCAGCCAACGCCTGAAGTGTGACCCGGACCACATTATTGTCGATCTGTTGAGCCGTTAGGGTTGAGCCGCCAGTTTGAGTGTGGAAGCGACACATCATCGCTTTTGGATTAGTGGCCCCGAAGCGTTCCTGCATGATCTTGGCCCAGATTCGGCGGGAAGCTCTGAATTTTGCTATCTCTTCAAATAGATCATTGTGAGCATTCCAGAAAAATGATAGACGGGCTCCAAATTTATCGATATCAAGTCCAGCTGCCAGAGCAGCCTCGACATAGGCGATTCCGTTGGCAAAAGTAAAAGCTAATTCCTGGGCGGCCGTAGATCCAGCTTCACGAATATGATAGCCAGAAATGGAAATAGTGTTCCAGTTCGGGATATGATCATTACAGTATGAAAAAATATCCGTGATCAGGCGCAGGGAGGCCTGGGGCGGATAGATGTAGGTTCCCCTGGCAATGTATTCCTTTAAAACATCATTCTGAATAGTGCCGCGTAACTGATCACTGCTAACACCTTGTTTTTCAGCTACCACCTGATACATGGCCAGTAAAATAGCGGCTGTTGAATTGATGGTCATGGAGGTAGATACTTTATCCAGGGGAATCCCCTGAAATAGAATTTCCATATCAGCCAGGGTATCGATGGGGACACCTACTTTGCCAATCTCTCCTTCTGACAGGGGGTCATCCGAATCGTATCCGATCTGAGTGGGCAGATCAAAAGCTACGGAGAGTCCTGTCTGGCCCTGATCCAGCAGGTAGCGATAGCGGGTGTTGGAGTCCTCAGCACTGGAAAAACCAGCGTACTGACGCATGGTCCATTTTCGTGAACGGTACATTTCGCTGTAGATTCCACGAGTGAAAGGGTATTGGCCCGCTTGCTCAGTATGCTTGCTCATGCTTTAATATTTTCCATAACTATTCCCTCAACTTCCCATTGCCAATTCACTACATCCCGCGTTCTGTTTTGATCTGCTGATAGGCTTCGTTAATTGCTTTAAATTTTTCTTCGGCCATTTTCTGAAAATCAGGTCCCAAATGTTGAACCTTGTCAGGATGGAATTTCGTAGCCATGGAACGATATGCTCTTTTAATTTCCTGGTCACTGGCTGTTGGATCGATTTCCAGAAGTTTGTAATATGATTGAGTATTTTTGACAAAGATAGCCATGATCGCATCCACATCGGCTGTATTAAGTTGAAGATGTTGACCAATCTCACGAATCAACTCAACTTCGCTGGCATGTACATGACCGTCAGCCTGGCTGATTCCGTACAATACATGCATAAGCTGCAACTTCTCAGCTGTACTCATATGACTGTTGATCTGACCAGCCACTTCATAAATAGGGTAATCCTGTTCCAAAAGATTTTTCAGGAGCACCAGCATTTCCTGGGCGTTATCCCGTCCAAAACTCTTGATCAGGAATTGTTTTACATAATCCAATTCATTTTTAGTAACTTTCCCATCAGCCTTCATTACGGCAGCTACCAGCACCAACAGGGCAATGGCAAAATCACTGGAACTGGTCTGTTGTGGAGGACGAAAACTGCCGCTTTGTGAGGCCCCCTGGGCACCTTCGTACTGGCCACCCAGCCACCAACCGATCAACCCACCAATGGGGCCGGCAAAAGCCCAACCCAAGCCTGCGCCAAACATTCTACCAATCATATTTTACCTTCTTATATTCTTCTTTCAGAGATTGTTATTATTAAAAGTCGAGACTATCTAAGTATGACACATCAGCCTCAAGGAGACGAATCCAAGATGTATCCCCGCATGTTGCGGGATGTACCACTTGTTGAAGCTCTTGAAGCATCATCATCATACGTAAAAATCATACGGTTAATCTCCGCCACGTTAATAAATATTCCTACCCTATCTCAATCACAGTTGTGCCCTTATCAACCGTTTGCCCTTCTTGAACACTGATCTTTAGGATGCTGCCGGATACAGGAGCCTTGATTTCATTTTCCATTTTCATGGCTTCCATGAGAAAAATGGGATCGCCCTCATTCACCTCATCACCTGTCTGGTGAAAAATCTTGGTAATCAGTCCCGGAATCTGGGCGCACACCAGTCCTGCCTTAACTTCCGGAACGGTATCCCAGCCCAGTTCGCGAAGATGAAGATGTACTGCATCCAGTAATTCTAGCTCCACTGGCGTCCCATTTACGTTCACTCGTTGGTCACTCTCGGAACAGACCCCCACTACAAAGGATCGGTTGTTCATGAGCACACTGTAGCTGCCGGGTTGGATCCTGATCGCTTCAAAGTCCAGGTCACCTGATTCGGTCCTAATGGTTAACCGGTTGTCTTGAGTCTGAAAATCTAACTCAAGGGCTTTTTCTCCAGCGTTGATTTCATACTTCATCGGTGAGCCCTTCCCTGCTGGACAGTAACCCAGCCCGATTTAGCAGATGTATTCGATTCTTCAGTTTGCGATCCGTGCTTAAGCTTCTCAATATGTTGGAAGAGGGTTGCACCGGCGACCAATAGCACTTCATCGGAAGCATTTGATAGCTCTTCATGCAGCTGAGCTTTGTGGTTAGCATAAAAATGAGTGTCATAGGGACCCTTCCGAAATACCGGGTGACGGATGACTGCTCGACAGAATTGGATGGTAGTTTCAATGCCCCCAATGTAGAATTCCCGGAGGGCCCGTTCGCTGCGATTTAAGGCCGATTCACGATCCGTCGCCCAGCAGATCAACTTGCCCAGCAAAGGATCATAATACGGAGTGATCTCCATACCCTGTCGAATAGATCCATCAAACCGCGTTCCCGTACCATCCGGGATTTGAAGCATGCTGATCTTCCCAGTGGATGGAGTAAAATCCTGGGCAGCATCTTCAGCATAAATTCGGCATTCTACTGCATGCCCTGTGATAGTTATCTGGTCCTGCTCAATGGTCAAAGGCTGGCCTGCTGCGATTCGGATCTGTTCAGCGACCAAGTCTGTACCGGTAATCATCTCAGTAACGGGATGTTCTACTTGCAAACGAGTGTTCATCTCCAGGAAATAGAAATTATGATGCTTATCAACCAGGAATTCAACCGTTCCAGCGCCCACGTAGTCACAGCTTCGGGCAGTCTCTACAGCGGCTACTCCCATTTTTTCTCGTAGTTCAGCATTGATAAACGGTGATGGTGATTCCTCGATAACCTTCTGGTAACGCCGTTGAATTGAGCACTCACGCTCATTCAAATGAATAATATTGCCATGTTGATCAGCCAGAATCTGAAATTCGATATGATGAGGCTCTTCCAGGTATTTCTCGATATAGACCCGGCCATCACCAAAAGCGGATTGAGACTCACGCTGGGCTTTCGCTACTGCATCTCCAAAAGTATCAGCAGATTCCACGATTCGCATTCCCTTGCCCCCGCCACCTCCGGCTGCCTTGATTAAAACCGGAAATCCGATTTCAATAGCAACCTGGAGCGCTTGATCAACATCCTCAATCGGTTCTTCGGTACCGGGTACAACTGGGACTTCTGTTTGCAGCATGGATTGGCGAGCCATGGTCTTATCACCCATGGTCTTGATTGCTTCAGCAGGAGGGCCAATAAATACAATGCCTGCCTCTGTAACTTCTTTGGCAAAATCAGTATTCTCAGATAGAAATCCATAGCCGGGGTGAATGGCATCGGTGTGAGAATCTCGGGCAACTTCCAGAATCCTGTCGTATCGTAAGTAGCTCTCACTGGAAGGGGCTGCTCCGATCAAATAGGCTTCATCGGCAAACAGAACGTGAGGGGCCGTACGATCTGCTTCGGAAAAAACAGCAACTGTTTCGATTCCCATTTCCCGACAAGTACGCATGACCCGTAAGGCAATTTCTCCTCGATTAGCAACCAGTATTTTTTTAAACATTCATTGAGTTCCTATCTGATTAAATAATATGTCCAGTAACTTTAAAAACATTTACCATAGTTCTCCCCTCGGGGAGGCTTGCATGGGCGTAACTCAATAGAGCGTAAACCTGTAATCCGTAGGACGGCTTGCCGCGGCGTAGCTCTGGAGGAGCGAAGACGGGTGGCGAAAAAGTCTTTATAGACCTACCATCTCACGGAATTCAGCTTCAGTTAAAACTGTGATCCCTAATTTGTCGGCCTTTACAAGCTTAGATCCAGCCCCGGGACCGGCCACCAGATAATCTATTTTTTTACTGATGGTTCCTGCTGTTGTTCCACCCAGAGATTCCACCATTTCTCGGGCTGAATCCCGATTAAAATGTTCCAGTTTACCAGTAAATACAAAGGTCAAATCAGCGAGCAAGCCATCTGTAGCAGCCGAAATATCCTTATGAGGATCCAGACCCTCATTCCGTAACCGGACGATCAACTCCTGATTATCTGCTTCTTTGAAAAACTCGACTAAACCGCGAGCAACGATGGGGCCAATTTCGTGAGTTGCTTCAAATGCTGCGGCATCAGTTTCTGCCAGGAGTGTTAACGACCCGTATTTATCGGCCAGAACTTTTGAAATATGTTCACCCACATTGCGAATACCCAGACCGTGGATCAGACGCCAGAGGTCAACAGATTTACTGGTTTCAATGGCTAGCATGATGTTATGGGCAGATTTCTCGGCCATCCGCTCCAGGCTGGCCAACTGATCAGCACTCAGGGTATAGATGTCAGCAATGCTGGTGATCAGACCCATGTCCACCAATTGGGATACAAGTTTGGACCCGAAACCATCAATATCCAGACAGCGTTTTGCAACAAAATGTTCAATGCGACCCTTGATCTGAGCGGGACATGAAATATTCTGACAATAGTGTTTTGCTTCACCTTCTAATCTGACAACATGACTATCACACACAGGACAATGGGTGGGTATAAGGTAGGGCTGTGTACCCGCGGGGCGTTTATCCTGGATAACCTTGACCACTTCAGGTATGACATCACCAGCCCGTTGAACCACAACAGTGTCGCCTTCCCGGATATCTTTACGGTCGATCTCATCCTGGTTATGGAGCGTAGCCCGGGCTACCATGACTCCGCCCAGGTGTACCGATTCTAAATTAGCTACTGGCGTGATGGCCCCGGTTCGACCCACACTTGGTTCAATGGATATAATTTTGGTGATTTCCTGGCGAGCTTTAAATTTTCCAGCAATGGCCCAGCGCGGCGAGCGGCTACGGATGCCTAATTGATCCTGATAAGTCAGCTCATTTACTTTGCACACCGTACCATCAATATCGTAACTCAATGATTCCCGGTCAGTTTCAAGTTGCTGGTGGAATTGAATAACTTTAGCAATTCCGTTACACAGTTCAAACCGATCATTTATGGGGAAGCCCCAATCCTGGAGGGCTTGAATAAAATCCATGTGGGTTGCAACTTTGAAACCAGTAATCTGACCTGCGGCGTAAATATTCACCTGCAGGTTCCGCGTGGCTGTAATCCGTGAATCCAGTTGACGCAAACTACCAGCAGCAGCATTTCGGGGGTTGGCAAAGGGTGCTTTTTCGGCCTTCAGCTGTTTTTGATTGAGACGGTCAAAATCCTGGTGGGACATAAACACTTCACCCCGCACTTCAAGATAGGGTGGAATAGCTCTGACATCATCACGTAGTCGCAGGGGCAGAGCTTTCAGAGTTTTTAGGTTTTGGGTAATATTCTCACCAGTGAGACCATCACCCCGGGTTGAGCCAGCAGTGAAAATTCCATCCACGTAGATCAGCTCTACTCCCAGACCGTCCAACTTGGGCTCAACCACATATTCGATCTGTTCCAGCTCAAGGTCCTTGCGAATCCTGATGTCAAAATCAAGGAGCTCCTGAGTATTCATGGCGTTTTCCAGGGAGAGCATGGGAGTACTGTGGGTCAATGGCTCAAATCCTGAGCTGGGAAGGCTACCCACGCGCTGGGAGGGAGAGTCAGGCTGAATCAGGTCTGGAAACTGTAACTCAAGATCTTGCAATTCACGCAATAGGTCATCATAAGCTTTGTCTGAGATGTTTGGATCATCCAAAACATAATAGCGATGATTATGCTCGTTTAGGGCTGTGGTCAGTTCATTTATTTTTGCGCTTGCTTGCTGGTGATCCATAGGCCGAAAATGTAATCGGTGGGGTATAAAAAAGAAACGCCCCATAAAGGGGCGTTTCAAAAATGTTATCGAGAAAAAAGCTTATTTAATCAATGATTCCATTTGCTCGTTGACATAGTCTGCATGTTCCTTATCCTCAGGAACTGCCAACATACCTTCACGAAAGCGGATGGTGTTTATGTCTTTTTTCATGGGCAGGATATAACGTACCATTTTTTTATGGGTCCGAATCTTACCGCGTACTTTATCTCCGAATGCTTGTGCTTTGGCCATGTGTCTTTCCTCCAGTCCTTTAGCGGGGCGAAACTAAACGACAGTCACTCCGTTTGCAAATAATATTGTAAGGTAGTGGTGTGAGAAACTCGCTTATCGAAAAGCCAGGATATCTTTCTCAAAAACCTTGTGATCCGTATAGCCCACATATTTACGCTGGATGTTGAATTTTTTATCGATGACAAAGGTGGTGGGAATACCACGGATACCGCCATAAGCTTGAACTACGCTGCCATCACCGTAAACGATGGGATAGTTGATACTCATTTTCCTGGCAAAGGGTACGACCGCCTGGGGACCACCCTGATCTAGCGACACACCCAGAATAACCACATCATCTGCATAGTCATCCTGTAGTTTAATAAAGCTGGGGATTTCCATTTTACAGGGGCCACACCAGGTTGCCCAGAAATCGACAATGATCACCTTACCCCGGAAATCAGAGAGAGAAACTTCATTCCCTTCAAGGTCAGTCAGGGTGAAATCAGGTGCTTCCTGTGCCGAAACCGAAGTCGTTCCGATCATAAATATTCCGAAAATTACAAAGATCACTGCGGCGGCACTGGCTATAATTTTATTCTTTTTCATTCTTAATCCTTATTCCAATCTTGTTAATACCGTTAAAAACTCAGGAGTAGATAAATTCATTAAACCACAATTGCTGGGGTTCTAAAATTTCTCGGCGTCCTTGGCGCTCTGCGGCTAATAATGACTCATACATTTTGTCACCGTCTGTCTTAGAGCCCACGTCATTCAAAGCGTTACAAAAAGCTCACTGAATATGGCTTTATAATCCTCGAATTGACATTATGTTTCCGAGCCAAAGTCTGCTAATTGTCGAAGTGTCAGCCAGCAGTCATTTAATACAGGTTTGTTATAGTCCATGGAGAACTCATTATGAGTACCAAGCAGGGAATCCTGAGTCTGGCTATCTTCACTATTCTGATAGCCTGTACCAATCATTCGAAATCAGGGAGCGAGATGACCAGTAACAGCATATCTATAGCCGCCGTAGATGAAAATTTAGGACTCACTCGGGTAGGAAAAACGCTCACTTTTCGTTTGTATGCACCTTCAGCTCAATGGATGAATTTAGTGGTTTTTAAAAATCACGATGATAAAAATGGCCATCATACCCCCATGACCAAAAAAACTAATGGAGTCTGGGAACTGAATCTTCCTGAGTCAGCTGCCATGAAATTCTATGGCTATGAATCATCCGGCCAAAAAGGTAAAATTATTGCTGATCCATACTCGCGAGCTGTCGTTCGCCAGAATAACTATCAATACCCAACCAAAACAGTAGTGCTACCGATAGATGATTTTGATTGGGAAGATGATAATTTTACCAGAGTCTCCCTGGGAGATATGGTAATCCTGGAGGCCCACTTACGTGATATGACTGTCCATCCAAGTTCCGGTGCCAGGCAAGCGGGGAGCTATTTAGGCTTTTCTGAAGTCGCTCAAAAAGGTGGTCTGAACCATCTGAAAGATATGGGCTATAACGCTGTGGAATTCTTGCCTTTGCAGGAATTTGGTAATATCGAAATTGATTTCAAGAACCCTGAATTAGGTATTTATAATGATTGGAACCCCTATGAGAATAATCACTGGGGCTATATGACTTCCTTTTTCTTCGCACCGGAGATTTACTACGGATCAGATGGAGTTAACGAGCGAGAAGCCTGGGTGGGCCAGGATGGTCGAGCAGTTAGAGAAATGAAGGAGATGGTTAAAATACTTCATAGTGAAGACATCTCAGTGATAATGGATGTAGTCTATAACCATGTTTCACAATATGATGAGAATCCTTTCAAGCAGCTCGACAAAGCCTACTATTTTAAGCTAAATGAGGATGGGGATTACCGTTCTCACAGCGGCTGTGGAAATGATTTTAAAACTGAGAGTCCCATGGCTCGCAAAATGATTATTGAGAGTTTGGTCTACTGGATGGAAGAATATCATATTGATGGATTTCGCTTTGATCTGGCCACCATGATCGACCTGGAGACGGTGGACGCCATCACAGCAGCCACCCGTGCAGTAAACCCGGATGTAGTATTGATTGGTGAGCCCTGGGGCGGGGGCGGCTATAACCCGGCTGAATTGGCAGACCATGGCTGGGCGTCCTGGAATGATCACTTCAGGAACAGCATCAAGGGTCGGAATCCAAGAGCTGATGATTCAGGTTTTATTTTTGGAAAATTATGGGATGGGAATAACACCGAGCACTACAAGAAGTTGATGCGTGGATACCTCCAGAGTGAAGGGGGACACTATTTGGAGCCCATCCAAAGTGTGAATTACCTGGAGAGTCATGATGACTATACTTTGGGTGATTTTGTTCGTCTGGCGCTTGGTCTGGTTGAAGAACATGCTGTTGTAAATCGCGAGCAAGTCGCAAAACTCTCACTTGAAGAGATCAGGATTCATAAATTTGCCGCCTTAAATCTTTTGGTGAGTCAGGGACCCGTAATGATCTCTCAAGGGCAAAGTTGGGGACGGGCCAAGGTGATTGCCAATAGTATCGGTACTGACCCGGCGGCTGGTCAATTGGACCATAATTCCTATGAAAAGGATGACGAGACCAATTGGTTAAATTGGGATGAAAAAGCGTTGAATCAAGAATTGGTAGACTATTATCGTGGTCTGATTGCCATTCGTGCTCAATATGCTGAAATTAGAAATGTAACAACTGGTTTTCGCAGCTTTATTGATGGCAGCAATGAACTTGCCTTCGGTGTGAGGATCCAGGAGGAGCACAATATTCTGGTCCTTTTAAATGCCAGTGCTACTGCTGCTTCTGAATTTGATCTATCTGAAGGAATTTGGACAATTTTGGCTGATGGCAAATCTGCTGATACCGCTGGCATTGACAAACTGCGTGATAGTGTTCTGGTTCCAAGTTTGAGTGGTATGATTCTCATCCAATCTCAAGCTGGCAATTCACACTAAATAAGGCGGTCCTTATGAAATCAACTACCAAATATCTGCATTTTAATGTCCCTGAGCGTATGGGCTTTGTGAACATCACCCGCACTCCTAACACTCAACGCCTAACTCGTTAAAGTCCTAGCTCCTTTTTAATCTCCTGGGTCCACAGCGCATAACCGGTTTCGTTCATGTGCAGGCCATCGTCGCTGAATATTTCAGGACGGGGTGTGCCGGCATCATTCAACATGGCTGAGAAGACATCAATATAGTACAGCGTTTCATGTTGATCGATATAGGTTTTTATCAGAGCATTTGCTAGGGCCATATTTTCCAGATGCTGGATGCGGGCCAGGCTGGGTTTAATGGAGATAAAGAAGATCGGTAGTTGGGGCCACTTGGCGAAAACTCGTGTGACGAAGGTCTGGTAATCTTCCAGCACCACTTCTGGCGTTTTTCCTGCAGTGATGTCATTGTCACCTTCATAGACTACAATGGCATTGGGATGATAAGGAAAGACCAGGTCATCCATATAATAGATCAGATCAGACATGTGTGAACCACCCATCCCACGATTGATCACATCAAGTTCAGGAAAGTCATCAGCCAGAGTTTTCCAGCCGTGGATACTTGAGCTGCCTACAAACAGTACAGAATTGGGGTGTGGCATTTTAACACTGTCTGCAGCTTTATAACCATCCACTACTTTGGTAAAACGAAGTGGATCAACTACCACTTTGGGAGCGGCGAATGGTACTATTCCACAGCTACTCAGCAGTAGTACTACAATTATGATCAAGGGCAAAATTCTGGTGATATGGCTGTGGGTGAGAGTTTGAATCATGGCGATACTTCCTATTTACAATTACGTTTTAATATGGGCTGGCAAATTCGCTGGAATATGTCGCAGTTTAGATGTGCAACCAATCAAAATGTACACCCAGATCATAGCTCAAAAAAATGGCCGAGGTTACTCTGAAATCCTGTGATATCATTTTTTGAAAGCTTTCCGATTTTTTTCACCACTATCGCTTTGCTAATAGTGGCAAATTTCATCCGTATCATGGAGGGTTTGGGTAAGTCGGATTCAACCCACTCTACTATTTTATAATCTCCGGGTCTTTTCAACCCATCCAGTTTACTGGTGACAAACGCAATCAGTAAGTCTGGTCCTTGATTATAATCAGATGGAGAGAGAACCAGACCCGGTCTTCTTTTGGAAGTTGTCAGATTTGTAAAGGGAAACGGGACTAGAACTATATCCCATTTTCTATAAGTCATTATAGATTTCGTCTTCATCATTATCCCATTCCATAAATGAGCTTTCAGATAAGGCCATAATATCCTTCAGATCAGATTTTTCAGCAATTTGATTGATCCGAGTGCGATTGATTCGAATGTATTCATCGATCAGCTCAGAAATGATATTACCCATGGTCTTACCTTCAATTGAAGCAATTACTTTTAAAGCGTGTCGCTTATCATCAGCTATTCTAACACTCATGACACTCATGCTGGTTCTCCTTCATGTATGATAACCTACATATAATATAGTTAGAGTCTGACTGTAAACTCAATAATAAAACCGTTGAAACGGTTGACAGGCTTAAGAGAGTATCAACAGCCCGCCATATAGGCCCTTTATCCCTCGACTAAGCTCTACGTCTATCGACTACGCCCCCTCAAGCTGTTCGGGATGACGAACAGCGATTCATACGATTGTCTAGGCCGAATTAATAGTTAAAATCTCTTATCCGCCTGATGGGTCTTGAAACGGTGAGTTTTGCCTTCCAGCCAGCCCACTTTTACACCATCCGTATGATCAACATCTGGGATAAAGGGCTTGATGTCCAGTAGAGGTGTGCCATCCAGGATATCCAGTCCGTCAACCATTAACATACCACCTTCTATGGATAAAAGATTCACCAGAGAAAGTCCAATGGGATTTGGACGGGCGGGAGCACGTGTGGCAAACACACCGCGGGTCTGTTCATCCAGATAGGGTGTCACTTCCAACTTGAATCCTTCAATAGCATGTAAATGGTAGATCAGCCAGATCTTGGAGAACCCATCCAGGTCATGTAAGCCAGTTGTGAATTCAGGAAAAATCTCGACCTTCCCATCTGATTGTTGAAGACGACTGGGCTGAATAGGGGTTCCAACCCTGGTTTTGTGGTTTGAATGAATGATGCCAATGGGCGAAAATGTAATAGTCTGCATATGCCTCTAGTCCTTTTTGAAGAAGTTGTTGATCCCGGTGAAAATTGCCTCCGGTTGCTCAGTATGGAGTCAAGCCCGGCTCCTTCAATGGTTTGCAACTGGACAAATGGAAAGTATCTCAGAATCTCAGGCGTCAGGACAGGCTCAAGATAACTGGATAAAGCCCTGCGTAGGAAAAGGACAGATCCCGTATATGAATCCTTGAGATCCAACGCAGCAGTCAGATCAACATAATGATCCAGCAGCGCGTCATGGTTGATTCCACACTAGACGTTGAAGTGAAAATAGATGCAGTCATCCTCTTGAACGATGTACTCCTTACCCTGGAGCGTAATCAGTCCTTTTTCTTTCAGAACTTTCTCTGATCCATGCGTCATTAGATCTTCAAATTTAAAAATAGCAGCTTTGATAAAGCCCTTCTCAAAATCAGTATGAATTTCAGCAGCTGCCTTTGGAGCAGTTGAACCTTTGCGGATAGTCCAGGCTCTAACCTCCTTGGGACCTGCGGTGTAAAATGACTGGAGCTTCAATAGGTTGTAAGCCCGATGGATCAGCTTGTTCAATCCAGGTTCTGGTAAGCCATATTCTTCACAGAATTCATATTTTTCTTCATCATCCAAAAGAGCAATTTCCTGTTCGAGCTTACCACAAAGCCGCAGTGCTCCGGCACCAGTTGCTTCAGCATATTCAAAGAGACGTCGGGTCAAATCACCCCGGGTTTCAGCCAGGATCTCATCTTCATCTACATTGGCAACATAGAGAATCGGTTTCATGGTCAGCAGAAAATATCCAGTAACGCGCTTCAGCTCATCCTCATCAAACTCCATGCTGCGCACGGGTTTGATATCATCCAGTTGAGTGCGGATACGCGTCAAAATGATTTCATCAGTCTTGGCATCTTTATCCCCTGATCGGGCGATTTTAGTCACACGATGAAGTTGCTTTTCCACTGAATCCAGGTCTTTAATGATCAATTCACTTTCAATGGTCTCAATATCTCGGATGGGATCAATACTGCCCTCAACATGGGTGACATTTTCATCTTCAAAACAACGGACCACATGCACCAGTGCGGTAACCTCACGGATGTGCCCTAAAAACTGGTTTCCCAGCCCTTCACCCTGACTGGCCCCCCGGACCAGACCAGCGATATCCACAAACTCCATGACAGCTGGTGTGATTTTCTCAGGTTGATAGATTTTTGCCAGCGCTTTCAGCTTATCATCAGGAACTGAAACAATCCCCACGTTAGGATCGATGGTGCAGAAGGGGTAGTTTTCAGCAGGGATATCCGATGCAGTCAGGGCATTAAAAACAGTTGATTTTCCCACATTGGGGAGCCCTACGATACCACAGGTTAAAGCCATTTTATTTTCCTTTTAAAATATTTTCCAAGTGTAATTATTGTTAATTCCAAGACACATCAGGCTATCAGGTTCAATGGGTTTAAAGGTGAATCGCCAACAGTAGAATACTGGGAGCAATGTTGTACTCAACGGTCTCTTTTGCATTGAAGATATATTATAGAACCTTTTCACAGTGTTTTTCAAAAAGGAGTAAATTCTCAACTGTGCCCAGCGCAATAAGCTTATCATTTGCCTTAAATTTATAATGAGGATCCGGGTTAAAGTTGGCCTCACCAGTGATTTGTTCTACCGCAGTAATGATGATATTGAATTTTTTCCTGATCTCTAAATCCACAATGGATCTTCCTGAGGCTTGAGAGTCAGCCTGAATGGTGATTGTTTCCAGAGCCAGATCCAGATTACCGCGATTAAGTATAAGCTCGATAAAATCGACGACTCCCGGTGCCATGGCTTGTCTGGCTAATTTGGTTCCGGCTGCTTCATACGGGTTGATCACCTTATCGGCACCGGCTCTTTGCATTTTTGGAATAGAACCCGGTATAGTTGCCCGGGTAAGAATAAATAAGTCATTTTTAAGGCTGCGAGCCGATAATGTGAGAAACAAATTATCCTGATCATCCTTCAAGACACCAATCAGAGTGTTTGCTCGATCGATGCCAGCCTCGATCAAGACTTCGTCCTGGGTTGCATCTCCCTCAATAAAGGTGAGATCCGCATGGAGTAAATCAGTTTCTTTGGCTACTTCCTTTTCGATGACCACAAAACTTTTGCCAGCAGCTTTGAGTTCTTTGGCAATTGCCTGGCCCATTCTACCAAAACCACACAGGATAAAATGACCATTTAATTTCTTAACTCGTTTCGCCATGCGAAATCTCCTGTAGCGTTTAAGATCAACTGCTTGCT
>JAOZSM010000119.1 GCA_029939675.1 Fidelibacterota bacterium | reverse complement strand
ATTGGCAGAATGGTTGCCCCGTATTTCTACTATGGCACGCCAGGCCAAGACTACCTATATTGCTTTTAATAATCACGCCCGGGGACAGGCTTTGGAAAATGCAAATCAGCTCAAGTCCCTGCTTTATAAGGCGGAGTTTATTTAATATTTGAAAAACTTAAACACGAATCACCCGAAAGCTTACGAATGAAGCCGTGAAGAGCACTGCGGGTTGAATACTAAGAGAATGTAAAGAGGAATATTTTGAAGTTGTGGCAAAAAATGAGCATGTTTAGAGGTGATGATATTCCCATTATCAGATGGATAATTCCGTTATCCCTAAGCTTTTCCACAGAGACTGAGATTGCCTTCCAAAAGTACTTTTTTAAGCTTTCTCTAATTCGATTCCGACCAGCTTTGGTCCTGGGTATGGCTCTCTATGGTTTATTCTACTTATTGGATTATTTTTGGCTTCCGGATATTAGACTCCCTCTGTTCTTAATTCGGTTTGGATTTGTATTACCCGTTGGTTTCGTCATCTATCTGGTCTCATATCAAAAAATATTCAGACGTCACTATCAGCTGTTTAGTATGATGTATATGCTTGCTGCCGGTATCGGTATTGTTATCATGACCCTGATCAAACCTGATTACACTGAGACCTATTACGTTGGAATTATCCTGGTCCTGATTTTTATTTATATTCTGTCTGGATTGCGGTTTTACTGGGCTTCTGCCACAGGTGCGATCATTGTTATTAGTTATATTGTTGGGATTCAATGGGTAACAGGTGCTGCATGGTTCCATTACATTGATAACTACTTCTTTTTGATTGGTTCAAATATCCTGCTCATGGTGGGTGGCTATTTCATGGAGATATTTTACCGAAGAGAGTTTTATCTCCAATATCAGCTTAATCTGGGCAAGGAAAAAATCGAGGAAATTAATATTGGTCTTGAAGCCAGGGTCGCAGATAGAACAAAAGAGCTCCAGAAAGCCTTAGAGCAGCAGGAGATTCTGCTAAGAGAAGTTTACCACCGGACGAAGAACAATATGAATGTAGTAATCTCCTTACTTAACATGCAATCAGCTGAGCAGGATAAGCATCCAGTTAACGATCCCTTTGCTCCAATTTCTGACCGGATATACTCAATGTCCCTGGTTCATGAACAACTATATCATAGTGAAGATCTCAGCACCATACAGTTCGATGAATATGCCCAAAGACTAATCTCCCGCTTGCACCATTCCATGCCACAAAGACCCGATGCTATCCAGGTTAGCTACCAGTGTGAAACTATTGAAATGGGGCTGGAGCAAGCCATACCTCTGGGACTGGCAATCAATGAGATCATTACCAATGCCTTCAAACATGGATTTCCAGACGGACGTCGAGGGCATATTCAGATCAATATGTTCAGGAATGAACGGGACAATGTGCAGATCGAGATTAGCAATGATGGCCTGTCCTTCCCGGAAGATGTGAGTCCAGAAAATCCAGATACGCTGGGGTTACATCTGGTTAAAATGCTTGTTCAGGATCAGCTCCAAAGCAAGCTAAGCATTGATTCCTCTGAAGAAGTATGCTACAAGATAGAAATCCTACCCATAGAGGGGTAATACCAGTTTTACTTTATAATGCGTGAGATGTGTTATACTTCCCTTCGCACTTCCACTTGGGCCTACGCCTATCGGCTACGCCCCCACAAGCCGCTCAGTATGACGGCTTGTCAATAGGTATATACACTTATATGAACACTGATTATATCCATATTTATCAACACTCTGCGTCTCTGCGTTCTCTGCGAGAGGCCTTTTTTGCGAAACCGTCAGTATTGAATATTATATGAAAACCCCCTACTGCGGCTCTATCTGCGTGTAATCCAATTCAGAGCCAAAGGCACTGTGAGGTATCAGGTAGATAGCCAGGGTGATTACTGCGGCAGAAATGATCCAAACCTTGGCGTTCCCGGTCTTCTTTTGGCGCCAGACAGCTAGCACCCAGGCACTAAAAGCGACAGCTGTTTTATTATCCGTGAGATCTGTTCCCCAGGGCCAGCCCGTCCAGTAAGCATCAAAAGCATGTTTTTGAACCATGGGCCCCAGGATCAAGCCACCCAGCATGAGAAAAAGCCCGGTGAGAAAAGTGTAGCGCAGGGTAAAAGGACTTTCAACGAAGGATGCCAGGCCCGTTCGGGTGGCCATTAACATGGCTGAAAACATGAACAGGATATGGGGGATCAGGACGGTTGCTGGAACAGCACCCTTGAAGCGAATAATCACGGGTGTTTCCGTTAAACTGATTGATTCACCTGAATCGGCTCGCAGATTTACTTCGTAGATGATCTTGCCAGCTGGTGGTTGTGAGGGCAAGTAGGCCATGAGGTGACCATCTTCCATCATAAAAGGGGTCAGGCGCCAGTCATCATGACTTTTAAAACGCTTCCACTTAAGGGTAGCACCGAATTTTGGCTCGGATGCACTGAGGTCAATGGCGGCATTCTCCCCGGTATTTTGTGAGCGAGGTAAAAAATAGCTTACCATTTTACCACCTATTTCAATTTCACCTTTAACCGGGTAGGTGGGTCCGGTAGCTCTCTGATAAACAACTGATGAGAGGGTGACAATAATTGCCAGAGCCCAAAGCAGACCAGCTTGAAGTTTTGTATTATCGGACATTTTTTTATATTCCTTATCTCTAAATGCAACCACGGATTTCATAGATTCCGCAGATTTGTTTTGAGCAAAACAGTGTTGTGTCTTTGCGAGTGAAACGAAGCAATTTCATCGTTAATGATTCCAGCCTCATTTAAAGCAACCACGGATTTCACAGATTCCACGGATTATGCATTAAACGAAGATGATTTCATTATAGTTGAACAATTAAGAGGATCTTTTCTTCATCCCTTAGGACTTCAACAGTGATACGCTGGCCAAGTTTCACCTCAGACATGCGACCCATATAATCGTAGACGTTTTTCACTGAGCGACCGTTAAGGGAGATCATGACATCACCTTTCTGCATACCGGCAAAGGCTGCTGGACCACCGGGTACAACACCACCCAGGAGAAAACCATTGGCATCGGCTGCTGCGAAATCGGGGATGATTCCCATCTTAACTTTTCCGCGTTTTCCACCTTTGGGAGGACCTTTGGGGCCGGCTTCCAAATACTCAAAAGTATTTTCACGGGAGGCGATGTCCTTGATCAGGTCATACGTAAAATCTGCAATTACCTTTTCTCCTTCAAAATTGATGGTTTCAATGTCATCTGCGGGTGTGTGATAAAAGTCAGTAATACCAGTAAAGAAGAGGAGCACCGGGATGTCTTCGATATAAAAAGAAGCCTGATCGGAGGGGCCGTATCCATCAGGGGTCATAGATAAATTGAAATCATATCCTTTGACCATTTCAGTTAAGTAGGCTTCTACCCCTTTGCCAGTACCGGTTCCTCCAATTGTGAGAGTCCGGGATTTGGGGTTCAGAGAGCCGACCATATCCAGGTTTAGCATATGTTTAATTTGCTTTAGATCGATGAGGGCATTAGAAGTGAAAAACTTGGAACCCAGAAGTCCCATTTCTTCAGCACCAAAGGCCATGAAGAGAATACTTCGTTTTGGAATAGATCTATTTAAAGCCAGTCGTTCGGCAATTTCCATTACAGCCGCTACACCTGAGGCATTGTCATCAGCACCGTTATGGACGGCAATTGTATCAGGCTTGCGGGAACCGGAGCCTTGACCGCCCCAGCCCAGATGGTCATAGTGGGCCCCGATAACGATAAATTCATCTTTGAGGATCGGGTCACTGCCAGGGAGCAGGGCGATGACATTTTGAGTCGTGACTTCCTGCTGAATTACTTCGGTTGTGGCATCCACCTGGATATCAATTGGAAAACTTTGGGGGATCAGTTGCTTATCAAGTTGAGCTTCAAGCTCGAGGATGTTTTTTCCGGTGCTGGTCAGCAATTGGTTGGCCAGTTCTCTTTTAACATGCAGAACAGGCAGAGCAGCCATTGAAAAGTTTCTGTCGATGAGTAATTCCATCAATTCGTCTTTGGCGTCAAATTTTTCACCACTCACAAAGATAATACCGGCCGCACCGTGGTCGCGAGCCTTGAGCATTTTTTGACGTATTGAGGAATAGTTATCGTATTTGGTTCGGCGGGCTTCATTCTCAGGATTACCCTGGAGGAGCATGACCCATTTGTCTTGAACATCAAGATCGGCATAGTCATTCCACTGCACGGAATCATTATCAATCTCAAAGCCATAGCCGGCAAAAACCAGAGCGGCATTCAGGCTGGTATTCATTGAGAATACAGTAGGGGTATAGTGTTCACCGGCAACAGCGACGGCTCCCTCTGCTTTAAAACTGTTATTCGGACCCAGTTTCACAGTCGTGATCACATTAAAGTATTGAAAACCATCATCGCCCATGGGTGTAAGACCAATTTGTTTGAAATGATCAGCAATATATATGGCTGCCTGCTTGCCCTGTGGGGTTCCCGGTTTCCGGCCTTCCAGCTCATCTGAAGCCAGATAGGCAATATGATCATAGAGTTCCTGTTCGCTGATATCTGCTTGACTTGATTGCATGGGTAGAGCGCAATACATCAGTAGCATGCTAATGGAGATAATTACGAAATGTTTCATGAGGGTCCTCGACTTGAAGTAGTTTTTGTCACGAGAGCAGTATAATTTTCATCTCAACCGTTTCAATGGTTTTATTATTGAGTTTATGGACAGAAACCAATTATTCCAAACGCAGTTCCAACCAATCAATAGAGCCAAAATAAATAGCGGCAACAATTTATGATTAATTGTAGAGTGTCTTTTAGCTACGCGTCTCCGCTCACTTTTCCCCAAGTTTTTGCGGCTACTTTTTGCGGGGCCATCATAGTTCAACAAACATAAGTCTTTAGCTGTCGTTATTATTCTTTTTCAGAATAAGAATGCTTGCCATAGCTTAAACATTTTATATATTTGAAAAATACCAAACACAGGATTGTATGAATACTGAAAAAATAAAACATGAATTTGTGAATCGATTTGGCGACGCCTACAAAGATTTTGGTTTACCCCTGCTTATGGGGCGTATTGTCGGGCTGCTTTTGTATTGTGATGAACCGGTATCCCTGGATACCATGACTGATGAGCTTCAGGTCAGTAAAGGACCAGTTAGTCAGATACTACGACGCCTGAGAGATCATGATTTGGTGAAAAGAGTCTGGGTTGGGGGTGATCGAAAAGATTACTATCAGGTTGTGGATCATATTTTTTTGCAAGCCTTTATTAATCAGGCTTCGCTCCTCAAAAAAAATCTGACTCTAGCCAAAGAATACAAACGAAAGCTCAAGCATAAAGATGACCCCAAATTAAACAAGTTTAAAACCCGTATTGATGAAATGGTTCATTTCAACACCCAGATGCAGGAATACCTGGACACATTCATTAAAAAGTGGCGAGATGAGCAAACCGAATTGTAGATAATAAAAAGATTGAGGAAAGCATGCATAAACTGAAAGCAAAGGTAGCCATAATTACTGGAGGTGCCGCTGGAATTGGTAGAGCTACAGTAGCAAAATTTCTTGCCGAGGGCTCCATTGTATCAGCCTGGGATATTGATCAGGAGTTGGGTGAAGCTCTTATCGCTGATCTTCAAACTCCTGACAATCGACTTGAATATCGCTCTATAAATGTAACTGACGAAAAGTCAGTAAATGAGGCTGTCGGAGCCATTGTCGAAAAGTACGGTCAATTGGATGTTTTGATTAACAATGCTGGAATTACCAGAGATGCTACCCTCCTCAAGATGGAAGGAACCGCTTTTGATCAGGTTATCGATGTGAATTTAAAGGCGGTTTTCATTTGTGGTCAAGCAGCTGCCAAACAAATGGTTGCCCAAGGCTCAGGTGTGATTCTCAACGCTAGCTCTGTGGTCGGACTCTACGGAAATTTTGGACAGACCAATTACGTTGCTTCAAAGGCTGGGGTTATTGGGATGACTCAGGTATGGGCCAGAGAGCTGGGGCGCAAAGGTGTGCGAGTAAATGCCATCGCGCCTGGATTTATTGCCACAGAAATGGTTAAAAAAATGCCCGAGAAGGTCATTGAAATGATGGCCGGTAAAGCACCCATGCAACGCATTGGTGAGCCCTCTGAAGTAGCAGCGGCGTACGCGTTTCTGGCTTCAGACGAAGCCTCATTTATCCACGGTACGACACTCTCTGTGGACGGAGGTTTGATTTCCTGATGGCTGAACTTCGTAATGCAAGAATCCTGGCCACAGGCACAGCCGTACCAGATCGCATTGTCCCGAACTCATATTTTGATGAAATCCTGGGTGAGAATGTTTCGGAATGGTTGGAAGGCAACCTCACCATAAAAGAGCGTCGTTGGTTATCCGAGGGTGAAAGTGTCGCTGATCTTGTTGAATCAGCTGCGCGCACAATTCTAACAAACGCAAATGTGAGACCGGAAGACCTTGATCTCATCATTATTTCTACTGATACTCCAGAATACATATCTCCATCTACTGCTTCAGTTATCCAGGCCCGACTGGGAGCTACTGGAGCCGGCACTTTCGATTTAAATGCTGCTTGTGCAGGATTTGTGACTTCAATTGATATGGGAGCCAAGTACATCCAGGCAGATCCAAACTATAAATACATCCTGGCCATTGGAGCCTATGGGATGTCCCGCTATCTGGATTTGCATGACAAAAAGACAGTAACCCTGTTTGCCGATGGGGCTTCTGGGGTTCTGTTGGGAGTCGATCCAAAGGGTGTTGGTCATCTTCAGGGGTTGCTGCACACAGAAGGACAGTATGCAGACTGGATGGGGATCTATGCCGGGGGTGTGAAAACTCCCGTAACTCAGGAAGTGATGAATAACAAAGATCATCTCCTAAAGTTTGTGAAAAAGTTCCCCTCGGAACTTAATCCCATCACCTGGGAAAGAATGGTGCGCAAAGTTGTTGCAGATGGGGGTTACGAACTATCCAGCGTAAAGCAGGTCTTTTTTACCCAGATCAATATCAACAGCATTCGGGCTACCATGGAAGCACTTGATCTACCCCCGGAAAAAGCCCAGACTATTATGTCCCATTATGGGTATACCGGTTCAGCCTGTATTCCAATGGCTTTGAATGAAGCTCACAATCAAGGCAAGCTGAACAGAGGTGATCTAATTGTTTTTATGGGATCAGGTGGCGGACTGGCGTTTGCATGCTCAGCGTGGATCTGGTAAGGAGTAAAACATGAATTCGAACACAGATATGGTTATATACAGTTGGATTCTGATGATTCTGCTGGCCAGCGGTATTCTTGTGCTGGTTGTCAGGGGAGCTCGGAAAACAAAGAGTATGCAGGATTACGCTCTGGGATCTTTTTTATTTTCACCTGCTGCAGTAGGAATTTCTCTGGCGGCTTCCATGACCAGTGCAGCCACCTTTATTATCAATCCCGGCTTTATAGCCCTTTATGGTATCTCAGCAGTGATTTCATATGCCGTAGTATTGCCCCTGGCAGCCATGGTTTCCCTAGTGATCCTCAGTAAGGGATTTCGTAAATTCGGAGCAACTGTCAAGGTGATTACTCTGTCACAGTGGATGGGTGTTCGCTACAACAGTAAGGGCTACCAGACCTTTTTTGCCATTTTGTCACTGCTGCTCATCACTTTTATCGTGCTTAGTGTTGGGGGTCTTACTAAGGTTTTGTCAAGCACTCTGGCCATTTCAGAAATGGCTGCTCTGTTGGGAATAGTCATTTTCATTTTTGGCTATATGATGTTCGGTGGCGCCAATTCCATGGTCTATACCAACACCATACAGGGCTCTATCATGCTGTTGGTGGCTTTCCTGCTATTGGGCTCCGGATATGAACATTTCAGTGCAGGTATCCATGGATTTTTAGATAAGCTATCCAGTATTGATCCTGATTTGGTAGGCATCACAAACACCAATAGCTTCCTGTTCAGGGACTGGTTTGAAATTGGTATCGTTCAAATAATTGTGGGTGTGGCCATCGTCTGTCAACCTCATATTATTACAAAGAGCCTGTTGCTCAAGGATGACAAAAGTGTCAACCGTTTTTTAGTCGTCGCGGTTATTACTGAGCTGATTTTCTTTAGTGTAGTGATCGCTGGCTTATATGCCAGGATCGCTTTTCCTGATTTGACAGTTGGCGGTACAGCTTTAAAAATGGATGGTATCATTCCAGCCTACGTTCTCCATGAATTTCCTGTATTTATCGGCCTCTTTGTGATTCTGGGCTTGATAGCAGCTGGTTTGAGTACCCTGGAAGGATTGATCCAGAGTATATCAACTACAATGACTACTGATCTGATAAGACCAGCAATTAATAAATTTAGAGGAGAAGATCCTGATGATCGTTTGATGATAAAGATTAATCGTCTTGTCATTGTCATCTTGGCTATAGTCGCAATTATTCTATCCCGACAACAACTCCTGTTTCCAAAACTATCTGTAGCTATTTTTGCCCAAAATGGGGTCTATGCTTTCTTTGCAGCCGCCTTTTTCCCCATTCTGTTTGGTATGTTTTCGAAACGGACACCACCTCTGGCTGCTATTGTTGCCAGTGTCACTGCTGTTGTTGTCCACTTCTCCATGTATTATGGCAAAATATCTGTTCCGTTTACTCTGGCGACAGGTGAAAACCCAGGTGTAGCCGCTGCCGTGGCCATTGTTTTATCACTGGTGGTGGGGTCTATCATTTTTCAGTTAAAGAAGGAGCCCCGGTCTTGACGCAGCATGCACATGATTGGCTGGCTCGCTGGGCCTATTACACTCCTGAAAAACTGTTTCTTCGCGAGCATGTCAGTGATCGTTCATGGAGTTATGCACAATTCAACGAGGTGTCCAAAGGATGCGCCAGACATCTACAGGAGCAGATGAAGCTCACCAAAGGCGACCGGATGGCTATCTACTCCAGCAATCGCATGGAATATTTCATGCTTTATTTTGCAGCCATCAAACTTGGGGTTATCGTAGTACCTCTAAACTTCCGATTAACACCAGTTGAAATAGATGTGCTTCTGAAGGATGCAGAACCTCAGCTCATCGTGTTTGAGGAGAAGTTTTCTGAGCAGATAGCAGAGCTGAATTCTTTATCTGAGAATTGCCAGAAAGTGGGTATTGAATCACTTAGCTCATTCATGGTTATGGATAAAAACGCTCCTGCAATTGAGTTCACTAATACGGAAACCGATTCTGAGGATCTGGTGATGATCCTCTATACTTCTGGAACCACTGGCGTACCCAAGGGTGC
>JAOZSM010000118.1:6797-9336 GCA_029939675.1 Fidelibacterota bacterium | reverse complement strand
TTATTAACGATTTCGCAAAGAGTTCCTCTCGCAGAGTGTTGATATTTATGAACCCAGAGAAATTTGCGATATGTGATTGTATTTAATGGACTTAGGATGCATTTTATGATTTCTCAGCTACTTTTTGCGGGTTCGATAAGCTTCGGAGTTAGAAAGTTGGGAGTAGGATGGCTGGGTTATTATGGGACAGATGAATTATCTTCTGAGGAGGGTTAGGAAATATATTGAATGGAGTTGTAATTCGTTTTGACTAAACCACCATACTTTCATCACCACTATCTTTGACAAATAGGCAGGAAGTATTTACTGCAGCCATGAGGTCATGCATGGTGTCACCATCCAGTTCATTGGAAATCCCGAAAATATTCAGGTCCGCTGTGGGGGCCTGGTTCAGCACGTTTTTGAAATTCCCAACCAGAATAACGGTTTCAGTTGAAATAGGTAAACGAGCTCGATCAATGAGCCTTTCTTGCGCACCCCGGGCACGATCTACATAATCATTTCCAGCCACTACTGTAATAAAACGTAGTTGACCATTCCAATTCCGGTTGAGTTGAATGGCCATGAGGATGGCCAGATCCTTATTGGGGCTGGAGCGCCGCAACCATACATTCAAAGTTTCTTTGTTGCCCAGGGCATTCTTTTGATGTTGAGCATAAACGATGATCCCCATTTTTTCACGGACAGCGATGGCAATCATATCCTCAAGCCGGGCATCCTTCCCCCGGTCATTACTCATGCTGAAGAACATGATATTTGGTGCGAAATACATACTGCGCATGACCTGGGCAGTAATGCTGATACCCTCCAGGAAATGACGACATTCAATGACAGAAGTAGTGACCAGCAAATCCTCATCCTGTAAAGGTTTGGCCAGAGTAAGTAACTGATTTTCTTTCAAATTGCGTTCAGCAGAGTGGGCTTTGGTTTCAGGACCACGCCCGAATAGTCGGTTGCTGAAAGAGCGGATGATAGAGTTCACACTTTCAGTGGCAATCTTGACTGAAAAAAGCCGTAAGGTGCCTGATGGAAAGACAATATCCCGCAGGAAATCCATACGGAGATGCCAGCTTAAAGGGTCTTCCACCGGGACCATAATATTTGGTTTCCAGGTTTTGGGATGTGATTGCAGCTTTTCTGATTGACGGGCTGACCATTCAGCCATGGCCAAGAACATCCCGGAACGGACATCTCCCCAGGGAGCTTGCAAGCCCCGTTTGACCTGCACCAGGTAGGCTGAAATGATCATTAACCAGGCCACAACGGCAAAAATTGGATTTACCATGAACATGACAACCATAGCCCAGAGGAAACCGATAATGGGAATGCTGATATGAACCTTAAAGCGGGGGCGAAAAGATGGGATTCCAATTCCCAACTGGAGGGCAACCGCAATGTTAATCGTCGCATAAGTGATGAGAAAAAACATGGTCAACAGAGGTGCTATTGTGTTCAGGTCACCCAGTAGCAGACTGATCAGGATACCCGTTGCAGTAAAGATAATCGAATAGACGGGTTCACCGGCCCTGCTCTTTTTCGCGAAAAGTTTAAAGAAGGGGATAACTTTATCTGACCCCATGGCCATCAGCGTGCGCGGAGCGCCCACAACCGACCCAAGTGCTGAAGAAAGTGTTGCACCCAAAACACCAGCAGCCACTACCAATCTCCAGCGAGAAATATCGATCATAATCGTAGTATTTGAGACCAGAGCCGCTGGTGAGGCTAAGCGATCCAAATAATAAGCTACGGCCACATAGATTACAAATGAGACAGCAATGGCTGACAACATTCCCAGAGGTAAGGATTTCTTTGAGTCTTTCAGGTCACCGGACATGGCTGCTCCGGCTTCAATCCCGGTTACAGCAGGAAAAAATATGGCAAATACAGCCCAGAACGGGGCTTGGGGGAAATCACCCCAGAAAACGATATGAGGAGTTGCAACACCTGTGGCTGAGAAAAAGGAAACCAGAGAAGCAGCAATCACAAACATGATCACATATTGAGTTCGCATGGCAAACTGGGCCCCCAAAAGGCTTACCCCAAGTACCAGAATCAGCACGGATACACCGACAATTACAGGATCATGCACAGGAAATAGGGCGATCCAGGCTTCAGTAAAACCGGAGATATACATGGCGCCACCCAGAGTTTGGGAGAGGTAAAGGGGAATACCCACTGCACTACCGGCTTCCAATCCCAGGGAGCGTGAGATCAGCGCATAGGACCCACCGGCACCCACGCGGGTATTGGTGGCAATGGCTGCTATAGATAAGCCTGTGGTAACCGTAATCATTTTTGCCAGGATAATGATAATTAGGGCACCACCAAATCCGGCATTACCAACGACCCAACCCAGTCGCAGATACATGATCACACCCAGAATGGTCAGTATGGTTGGGGTGAAGACTCCGGCAAAAGTTCCTAGTTTTTTCATCCGTATGGTATCCTGTGATTAGAAATGGTAGGCTGGAATTGATGTGAACATGGTCTCATTATAATGAAGATAATTTTATAACCCATGGAATTTGTTTGGGGGTTT
>JAOZSM010000118.1:0-6697 GCA_029939675.1 Fidelibacterota bacterium | reverse complement strand
GGGGTTGGGACTATTTTGGGGCATATCTCGGGCGGTAAATCCGGGTCAGACCTGCCTGGCGTGAATATCATTCTTGATGGTACCGATTGGGAACAGCTGCCGATGCTGCCCTTCTTTGGAGTCAGGCTGGGCTTTTAAGCTTGACACCCTCGCAAAAAACACCTCTCGCCCGTCTCCGCAAAGCTTGCCGTGGCAGGCAGCAAAGTGTTGATAAAGAAACTTCTGTGATCAGCTGTGCAGATCCCTATAAAGGTTTTTTTGAGACGGTCTGGGTCAAAAAGGTCATACTGAAAAGTACTTTGCTTCGGGATGATGGACAATGATGGCTGAAGTACTTTGCTCAGGTACAATTTGAAATTCTTCGGTAAGTATGATTCCTTCAGCAGGTGCATCCAGTAACTTGAAGATCAATTCCTGATCTTTCAGCTCAGGGCAGGCCGGGTAGCCGAATGAATAACGGCTCCCCTGATACATCTGCCGAAAGAGCTGTTTAACCTGGGTCCCATCAGCTGTATGAATGCCCAGTTCCTGTCTGATTCGCTGGTGCCAGTATTCAGCCAGTGCTTCCGCTGTCTCCACCGCCAGACCATGAAAATAGAGATAATCTGCGTAGGCGTTACTGGTGTACAAGTTTTGCGCGTATTCAGTAGCCCGGGCTCCCATGGTTACCAGCTGGAAAGCCAGAATATCCCGTTCACCTGATTCAACACTGCGGAAGAAGTCCGGAATGGACAACCCCGCCTCTTCAACCTGGCGGGGAAAATCAATGTGGTGTTCAGGGGTCTTGTCATCAGGATTTTCATAGATCCATAAACGGTTCCCTTCGGACTGGCAGGCGTAGTAGCCATAAATCACTTTAGGTGTTAATAGATGCTCTTGAACGACCTGGTCTGTGAGCTTGTTGAAAGTCGGGAAGATGGTCTCCTGCTCGACCTTGGCATAGTCTTCGGCACTGATCTTGCCCCGTTTAAACCCCCACTGACCTCTGAAAAGCGCTGCTTTATTGATATAGGGGAACAGGGTGTTGAGCTCAATATCACTGATCACCTTACGACCCCAGAAGGGGGGCGTGGGAACCACTTTTGCCGGTGTTATAACTGTCAGTTTTTTAGTGTCAACTTGCTTTCGAGAGCCTGGTTTTTTAATAGATGGAGCAATTTCTGTGGCTGGGGATAATGAACCAGCAGCCAGTTCCTGCATAAAGCGTAAGCCATCAAAAGCATCCCGGGCGTAGGCCAGTGAACCGGAGTATGTTTTTTGCAGGTCCTGCTCCACGTAACTTCTGGTCAGGGCTGCTCCTCCCAGAATTACTGGCGGGGTAATCCCGTGGTCACCCAGGACTGCCAGGTTTTCTTTCATGATAATAGTGGATTTTACCAGCAATCCGCTCATCCCAATCGCATCGGCTTGTTCATCCTGAAAACTCTTGAGCATGGCTTCCACTGAAACTTTGATGCCCAGGTTAACCACATCAAATCCATTGTTGCTCAGGATGATATCCACCAGGTTTTTACCGATATCATGGACATCACCTTTAACGGTGGCCAGGATGATCTTAGCTCGGGCAGTCGTTTCAGATTTCTCCATAAAGGGTTCCAGGTGCGTGACTGCGGCTTTCATGGTCTCGGCTGACTGGAGGACAAAAGGGAGTTGGAGCTTGCCTGCTCCGAAGAGTTCACCAACTTCCTTCATTCCATCAAGGAGGATGGTGTTAATAATGTCCAGAGCAGGAACTTCTTTTAAGGCTTCGGTCAGGTCAACATCCAAGCCGGAGCGATTGCCATCGATGATGCGCTGTTTGAGTCTTTCCCGGATAGGAAGAGCTGATAGATCCAATTTAGATTTCGCGGCTTTCACCAGGTCAGCGTGGGCTTCCAACAATTTGATTAGCGGATCATAGTCATGGGTTCGTCGATCCAGAATGAGGTCTTCGCAGAGTTTGCGATCACTTTCTTTGATCTGATGGTAAGGTTGGATCCGTCCAGCGTGGAGAATGGCGGCATCCAGACCGGCTTCAACAGCCATGTGGAGAAAGACAGAGTTTAGTAAATGGCGCGTGGCCGGTTTGAGTCCAAAGGAAACATTGGAAACACCCAGACTGGTGCTGCTTTCAGGAAAGGCTTTTTTGATGGCCTTGATGCCGGCCATGGTTTCCAGGGCAGATTTTCGGAATTCTTCATCTCCAGCAGCCAGGGTGAAGGTCAACGGGTCGAAAAATAGATCGCTTTCCCGCAGACCATGTTTGACTACAGCCAGATCGTAGATTCGTTTAGCAATAGCCAACTTTTGCTCGGCTGTTTTGGCCATACCCTGCTCATCAATGGTGAGACAAACCAGGCCGGCTCCAAATTCTTTACAAAGTTTGATAACCTCCGTAGCTTTGGCTTCACCATCCTCCAGGTTTATGGAGTTCACAATAGCCCGACCGGTGATCCGCTCCAGGGCCGATCGAATGGTCTTCGTCTCAGTGGAGTCGATCATGATGGGAATAGCTATCTGGCTGTTCAACCTTTCAATATACTGGTCCATATCGGCAGCTTCATCACGACCCACGTAGGCCACACAGACATCCAGAATATGGGCACCTTCTGCGACCTGGTCCCGGGCCATGTTGACCATGCCATCCAGATCACCGGCCAGCAGCATTTCTCTAAATTTTTTCGAACCATTGGCGTTGGTCCGTTCACCGATAATCAGGGGTTTGGGTTCCTGTTTGAATGAGGATACAGCATAGAGTGAAGTTGCCCCTGCTGAAAATAGCGGTTTGCGGTGTGCCGGGTTCATCCTGGCCGCTTTTTCTACTACTGATTTAAGATGATCAGCGGTGGTCCCACAGCAGCCACCCACCACATTGACACCCAGGTTATCAATAAAATGCCCCAGATCCTGGGCCAGTTCAGGAGGGGTAAGATCATAGACCATCTCACCATCGAGATTATGGGGCAGTCCGGCATTGGGAATAACTGAAATAGGAAAAGGTGAATGAGCAGCAAGAGTATGCAAGTGTTCGCTCATGGCCTTGGGGCCTGTCCCGCAGTTAAGGCCCACAACCTCCAATGGATAGGGCTCCAAGGTAGTCAGGGCACTTAGCATATCGGTTCCCAGAAGCATGGTGCCAGTGGTTTCCATGGTGACTGAGGCCATGACTGGAAGGTCCAGGCGTTTTTCGTTTAAGGTATGAAAAACCGCATTGAGGGCGGCTTTGGCCTGGAGGGGATCTTGAACAGTTTCCACCAGGAGCACATCAACTCCTCCATCGATGAGACCGGCGGCCTGTTCTTTGTAGGCCAGATATATTTCAGGATAAGAGATATGACCCAGCGAGGGTAGCTTCGTGCCTGGACCCATGGATCCCGCCACATAACGAGGGTGAGCAGGTGTGGAAAAATCATTGGCAACGGAGCGAGCCAGTTGAGCAGCTTTCAGGTTGATCTCATAGACCTTATCACTGAGGTCATAGTCACCCAAAACAATATGAGTGCCTCCAAAGGTATCGGTTTCGATTACATCACAGCCCACAGTCAGGAAGTCAGCATGAATGGATTTAATGGCTTGAGGTTTAGAAAGTACCAGGAGTTCATTGCAGCCTTCTTTCCCCCAGAAATCATCACTTGTTAGTTGCAAGCGTTGGATGCTGGTGCCCATAGCTCCATCAAAAACAACGACTTTATCGGTAAGGCTTTGGCGAAACGTTCGCATACTGAATCTCCTAATGGTGCGCTTTTTGCATTCAATCTAAGACTATGCCAAAACAGTGCACTTTGCTAGCTTTTTTCATGACATTGATTAAAACTTAGTCTACATTGCGGCATGACGCTTCGCCTGATATTTAGTATTACTGTTCTCAGTCTAATCGCTACTTGTGATCCAGTGGGGAAATCCCTGGAACAAGCCAAAGTTGAGGAAGTCCGGGTTCCTACACAGGAAAGCTGGAATCCCACTATTCGGATTAACTCAGTGGGTAAGGAAACTGTTCAGGCCAGTGCCGCCTATTCTGCTCATTATGATAAACCCAAAGAAATTGTTTTTATCGGCAGGGTCCAGTTGGATTTTTTTGGTCAGGATGGTGAACATAGTTCTACTATGACAGCTGATACTGGTCGGATTGACGACTCTCGCCAGCTATTTACTGCCACGGGGAATGTCTATGTAAAATCAGACTCTGGTGCAACCCTGGTCACAAATATTTTGTACTGGAACGAGAATGAGGCATCCATATACACGGATCAGTCCATTGTTCTCACTACTGATTCTGATACGCTTTACGGTGTGGGTTTTGAGTCCGATGCCAATTTGGAGAATTGGACTATTACTCAGCCTACGGGAGTGACTTATCGGGAGTTTGGGGAATAGAAGATGAAGAAATTTAAAATTGCAGATTGACGCTCCCTCAAAAAAAATGCCTCTCGCAGAGAACGCAGAGACGCAAAGTATTGATGATTAAGAATATAGCTTTTGTTGTTATAGATTAATATGTCCATTGTGTTAGAGTGATATCCATGTTTTGCCACATACTTTTTGTGAGAGCGTCGAGATTGAATACTGAAGATAGCAGATGGGCGATTGATGATAGTAGATAGAAAATTGGTTTGCGAGACTGTAAGGTAATGGATGACTGAGTTGATCCTTAGGGGTGACAATCTTTTTAAGCATTATAGCAAGCGTACGGTTGTTAGTGATGTTTCTATTGAAGTCAAACAAGGTGAGGTCGTGGGACTGTTGGGGCCGAATGGTGCTGGGAAAACCACTACTTTTTATATGATCACGGGGATGATCCGTCCCAACTCAGGGACTGTTTCCCTGGGAGACGAAGAGATCACGCAGGCACCCATGTATCAGCGGGCCCGGGCAGGCATCGGTTATCTACCGCAGGAAGCCAGCATCTTTCGTAAATTGAGCGTGGAGGATAATCTCCGTCTGGTTTGCGAGACTCTGGATATCAGCAAAGCTGAACAGGAAGCCAAGTTGGAACAGTTGCTAGAGGAGCTCTCCATTACCCATGTTCGCAAAAACAAGGGGCATCAGCTCAGTGGCGGGGAACGTCGCCGCACAGAAATCGCCAGGTCCCTGGTCACAGATCCCAAATTTATTCTGCTGGATGAACCGTTTGCTGGTGTTGACCCCATCGCGGTAGAGGATATTCAACAGATTGTTCTGGCCCTTAAGAACAAGGGTATTGGTGTACTTATCACGGACCATAATGTGCATGAAACTTTATCTATTACAGATCGTAGCTATTTGCTATTTCAGGGGGAAATCTTATTGTCAGGTAATGCTGAGTTCCTGGCAAACGATGAGCAGGCTAGAAAATTGTATCTTGGCAGTAACTTCAAACTAGATCGATAATACTTGTGGAACTATCACAACATCTTGAATTAAAACAGACCCTTACGCCACAGCAGATTCTGCTGTCAACATTGTTGCAGTTGCCTTCCATGGCTCTGGAATTGCGGATAAAGACCGAACTTGAGATCAACCCGCTGCTGGAGTTGGAAGATGATGTGGTGGAACTGGACAATCCGGAAGAAGAAGCTGAAACGGAAGAGCCGGAGATAGATCTGGATGATTACTTTTCCAATGATGGCTATGAAGCAAAAGAGTATTACGATCGTAGTGCTGAAGAGGTGGAAATTCAGAACGCTTATCATCCGAGCTTATCTGAAGATCTACTTGAGCAAGTTGCCAGTCTAAGGGTTGAGGAAGCACATAAAAAAATTATTGAAGAGATGGTATGGAGTATTGATGAACGGGGCTATCTCATTGTTGAATTGGACTTTATTGCTGAAAAATTTGAAGTTGAATATAATCTAATCCTGAAACTTCATGGGATGTTAATGGAGCTGGATCCGCTGGGAATCGGGGCTCGGAACCTGCGGGAATGTCTCCTGGTCCAGGTGGAAAAGATATACCCGGAAACCCCTGCTCACTTCATTATTCGTGACTACTTTGATGAATTTGCCAATAAACGTTTTGAGAGAATTCTACGCAAACTTCATCTTACTAAAAGTGATCTGCGTGAAGCAGAGGAGTTGATCTCCCATCTGAATCCCAAGCCAGGTGACGGATTCCTGGATACCAAGACTAATTATGTAACCCCGGACTTTTACATCAGTGAGCAGGACGGTGAGTTTGTCGTCACTTTAAACGACTCATTTGTACCTGAGCTGCGTATATCCGGCAGCTACAAGAATATGATCAGTAACCAGAAAAAACTGGACACAGACACCAAATTATTTTTGAAGAAAAAAGTGGAGTCGGCCAAGTGGTTTATCAACTCCATCCAGATGCGTCGCATTACCATGTTGAAGGTTATCAACGCCATCATCGAACGCCAGAGAGGTTTTTTTCTAAAAGGGAAAGACTATTTGAAGCCCATGGTTTTACGTGATATTGCTGAAGATATCAGTATGGATATATCCACTATCAGTCGGGTCACCAGCGGAAAATATGCTCAAACAGATTGGGGTGTTTTGGAATTAAGATACTTTTTCAGTGAGGGTATCGAAGCGGATGATGGCGAGAATATTTCTACTCGGCGTATCAAAGAACGGCTACGGGTGATCATTGAGGAAGAGGATAAATCTCGTCCCATATCTGACGAAGCCATATCCAAAATATTGCAGACCGAGGGCTTTCCCATTGCCCGTCGGACTGTGGCAAAATACCGGGAGCAGTTGAGTATTCCGGTCGCCCGGCT
>JAOZSM010000010.1 GCA_029939675.1 Fidelibacterota bacterium | reverse complement strand
ATTTTTGAAGTGGGGGTAAGTCTAGGATACTAGGGTTGGACTATTCGTGTTGCTTTGGACGAGACCCGGCTTCGCCCTGAGGGGCTACGCCGTGGTTATGTCGACAAATGTCGACATAAAAAAAGACCGGCGAATCACCGGTCTCAATATTGGCAAAGTCATTAAAGACTATCAGGTCAGAAAATTGCCTCAGGAAAATGTCGCCATATGTTTGGCTACACGGGATTTCTGGTTGTCTGCTTTGTTCTTATGGATAATTCCATTTGCAGCAACTTTATCTATTACTGAAATAGCAGAGCGACCAAGAGCAGTTGCATTGTCTGCGTCTTCAGTTTCCAGTGCTTTCTTGATAGCAGTTTTCATCATTGAACTGTAATGTTTATTACGTATCCGTGATTTCTCAGCTTGTCTGATACGTTTGGCAATAGTTTTTTTAACAGGCATATATATTCCTTCTCCTCAAAAATGCCCGCGAATATAGATGCTTACCATAGCTCTGTCAACGCTTTAAGTGGAAATAAAAATCAAGTATTTGACTTGTTTGGTTCAGGCTAATACGGTTGTGATTATTTTTACAATATGAAATAAGTGTATTTGCTTTGAAGTGCTTCGTTCTAATTTACTTTATATAAGACGATGTTAATAACTAGTACGACTGTAAGAAGATAAGCTGAACAATTCATAATCAGTTTACAGTTGATTATAAGGAGAGGAAGATGAGCGAGCAGCTTGAGGCGATAAAAGAGACCCTGAGATTAGTCCCGTTGTTCTCAGAATTGAATGATAAAGTTCTCTCTCACCTGGCAAATGTAAGTCAGGAGAAGTCTTATGATAAGGATCAGCACATTCTTCATCAGGAGCAATCTGGGGACAATTTCTTTATTATTGAAAGCGGATCTGTCAAAGTTACTCGTTTAGCAGAGGATGGCAGGGAGGCTGTTCTGGCCTTTTTACGAGAAGGCGATTTCTTTGGAGAATTGGCTATTCTCGATGGTGAGACCCGTTCCGCCAATGTCATTACCTTATCAGAATGCAAGATTCAAACTATTAATCGTCGTGAATTCCTGGATCTTCTGGAACATCATCCCAAGGTTGCTACTGCTTTACTCATGGAATTGGCTCTGCGCCTTAGAAAAACTGACATGCACCTGGAATACTTGACCCTCAGTGATGCTGAAGGTAAGATTGCCTCTATTCTCATCGGATTAGCTGAGGAAAATGGCACTTACAAAATGGGTGATGTGACCCTGGGTCATATGCCCATGCAACAGGATATTGCCAATATGGCTGGCACGACCCGTGAGACCGTTTCCCGGATGATGAAAAAATTGGAAGAGAAGAACTGGTTGACCCGGGATGGACAGAAAGTAATAATTCTTAAGTATAGTAAATTCAAAGAGATATATCAGCTTAAATTTTAGACTGATAGCATTATCTTAAAATTCATTTAAGCTGAGAAGTACAAGAGGACGGCAGGGTTGGTGATGATTAATAAAGCGTTATTGCTGCAGCTCATTCTCGCAATCGGCAATCAATCCAGTTCCGTTGGTTCAAACAAACCTGAAGTAAGCGATGAATATTGATCTTGATGGAATTTTAAATTCCCAGCGCCTGGCTATTTCCCGGGCGCTTTCTTTTGTAGAGAATTCGGATGTATTGGATATGGTCCTGACAGATGCTCTTTTTCAGCATCTTGGGCAGGCCTATCGGATTGGTGTAACCGGACCACCTGGCGCTGGGAAAAGTTCATTGGTGGATCGGATTATTGCGTTTTGGCGTGGTCAGGACAAACGAGTAGCTGTAATCTCGGTGGATCCAACCAGTCCTTTCACCGGAGGTGCCATTCTGGGAGACCGGGTTCGCATGGGGCGCCATTACAGTGATCGAGGTGTTTTTATCCGATCCATGGCTACCCGGGGGAGTCACGGCGGTTTGGCTTTACGGACCCAGGATGCTGCCGATATTTTCGATGCTGCCGGGTTTGATATCATCATTTATGAAACAGTTGGAGTTGGCCAGGTTGAGCTGGATGTGGCTAATGCTGCTGATACAACATTAGTTGTGCTGGTGCCTGAGTCAGGTGATGATATTCAGGCCATGAAGGCCGGGCTGATGGAGATTGCGGATCTTTTCGTTATCAATAAAGCCGATCGTCAGGGTGCCAATCAAGCTCTGGCTCAAATCCGATCAATGTTGGAAATGCGGGAAACCGAAGCTGATATATGGTCACCTCAAGTGGTCAAGACTAGTGCCCTTCAGGCAGAAGGGATACCAGAATTGATGGAGTTGTTGCTTAGCCATCAGGATTTTCTACAGCAACAAGGCCTTATGCGTCAGAATTTTAAAGATCGGATTCTTTCAAAAATTAAAAGCCATATTGAGGAAAACGTATTACAGCAGTTCTGGACGCCTGAAAAACAAGCACTCCTGCTTCAAACTTTAGATTCTGGTGATTTTAATTCCTGGGTTCCCGGGGAGATTGTTGACAATCTACTAAAAACTTAAATGATCCCTGTTAGTTCAACAAGCTTGGGTGGTATTATCCCGGATTGAATGGCATGGATATAGAAATACCTGCGCCACCCAGGGAAATGAGGTTTTTCTCAGGCCGAATCCTTTTATCTTAAACGCTTATGAAAGCTACTGGAAATACTGAGATGCCCCTACTTGAACACCTTGAGGAATTGCGCTGGCGTATCGTCAAGGCTTTGAGCAGTGTTGTTATTTTTGCCGTGGTTGGTTTTATATTTTCGAACCAATTGATCTATATCCTCAGTCTGCCTATTGAGCAAACAGAACCTCGCCTGGAACTACTAAATACTACCATACTGGGCGTATTCCTGGCCAAGATGAAGGTGGCTATAGTGCTGGGGGTCGTGTTTTCTTTACCCGTAATAATTCATCAAGTATGGCGCTTTATTGCCCCTGGGCTACTTGATGATGAAAGAGTCTTTGCACCGATGTTGATCATTACGACTATCTTCAGTTTTATAGTCGGTTCACTGTTCTCATATTTTGTAATGATACCCTGGTCATTAAAATTTTTTGCTGTACTTAATCACGGCTTAGAGGGCTTGGTTAATTACGTTACAATTACTGATTATCTTAACTACATCACTATCCTTATCTTATTTACAGGTATGGCTTTTGAATTGCCGGTAGTGGTCTATTTACTGGCCAAGATCGGGGTTGTGGATCCGGGTATTTTGAGAAGGATCAGACGCTTCGCCTATCTGGTAATTCTTGTTATATCAGCCATTTTTACACCTGCTGATCCCTTTACCATGCTGGGCGTGGCCTTGCCCATGATCCTGCTCTATGAAGTGAGTATCTGGGTTGCAAAATTAGTGAAACAGAATAAGAAAAAAGCCACCGAGGATGATTCTGAGGGGATAAATAAAGAGGACGAGTTGCTTGAAGATTTCCTTGGATGATCTGTTAAGACCCATACAGGCAGAACTCAATAGTTTTCAAAACTATTTTGATAGGTCTCTAAAGTCCCACGTTTTTTTGATCAACCAGGTCATGAAGTATATCATTGCCCAAAAGGGTAAAAAAATGCGCCCCATGTTGTTATTGCTATCAGCCAAATTAAATGGTGCCTGTAACGAGCAGACCTACTCAGCAGCAACTCTGGTGGAAGTCCTGCATACGGCAACATTAGTGCACGATGATGTGGTTGATGAGGCTGAAACCAGACGAGGACTCCCCAGTATCAACTCAATCTGGCGTAACAAGATCAGTGTACTCATCGGAGATTATTTATTCTCCAAAGCACTGGTTCAGATGGTAGCCCTAAAGCAGCCTGAAATGCTTGATCTGTTAGCCAATACAGCCAATAAGCTGGTTACTGGTGAGATCGACCAGATCGACCGGGCGCGGTCTAATACCATGACTGAAGCAGCTTACTATGCCATGATCGAAGATAAAACAGCCTCTCTGCTGGCAACAGGCTGCAAGCTGGGAGCGATGACCACTTCAGATGATCGGGAAGTGTGGGATGCACTTTATGAATATGGACTCAATTTTGGGATTGCATTTCAGATCAAGGATGACTTGTTCGATTTCGAAGGTCGGGCGGCATCAGTTGGCAAGCCCATTGGTCTTGATGTCAAGCATAACATGGTCACTCTGCCCATAATTCATGCCTTGCAGCAAGCAGGGAAGCAGGAAGCACGAGAGTTCAAGCGCATGGTCAAAAAAGGCAGTGACAAGGTCATCCAGAAATATGTTTTGGGCTTCATCACTAAATACGGTGGCTTGGATTATACCAAGCAGCGTCTTCAAGATTATTCGGATCAGGCCAAAGCCAGCCTGGATCGCTTTCCCGATAGCCCAATCAAGTATTCCATGATTCAATTCATCGATTTCAATATTCAACGCGAGAAATAAACGCGTGGGATGCCACATTCGGGTTCATGACCTGACTCTCACATACAATTGGAAGACATTTGAGAAGAAGATCTTTCAACGGCTTAATCTATGTATTGAACCGGGAAGCTTTGTAACTGTAACAGGCAGTAATGGGTGCGGCAAGAGTAGCCTGATAAAGCTGATACTGGGGTTGGTATCTCCGGATCATGGGCAAGTAACCCTTGATGGAGAGCCGGTTATACCAGGGTACCCAGATGCCATTCGCAAACAGCGCATCGCTTACCTGGCTCAACAGATCGAAGAGCTTTTTTATACTGATAGTGTACGTGAGGAATTGTCCTATGGCCTGGTAAATCCGGTTGAACAGCCGGAGCAGATCCAAAGGGATCTTGGACTGGATCGCCTTTTGGATCGTTCTATTGAGAGTTTATCCGGAGGGGAAAGACAAAGTGTGGCTTTAGCCCAGTTTATGGTCCAACAGGCACCTCTGTTAATTCTCGATGAGCCAAGTTCCTACTTGGACCAGGGCCGAGCAACCTTGCTTAAGAATTATCTGTTGAAAGCCCGGAGTAAAGGAAAGACTATTTTGCATGTCACCCAGTATCCAGCAGAGATATCCTGGGGAACCCATGTGATTGATCTGGATCAAGCAATTCCTGGAGTAAACCCTCTATGAGCATAACTATTCCAGCTCTGAGTCGGCAATATCCGGGTAATGATCAATTTACCCTGGAAACCTCAGAACTCACCTTAACAGGGGGAGGCTACGTCTGTGTTATCGGTAAGAATGGGTGTGGCAAAAGTAGTTTTGGGGAAGCTTTAGCAAATCAGGATAAACTACAGAGCGGTCATAATTGGTATTTCCTACCTCAATATATGGAGCGCTTTCTGTTTGCTGAGAATCTGGTGGAGCAGCTGACAAACCTGCTTGCTCAAGAGTTGGATCTAAACAGGTTAAAGGAGTTGTTACAGGATTTGGGTTTCTCAGATCCAACTGGAATGCTGGATTTCCCATTCATTCTAATGAGTGGCGGGGAACGACGTCGGATAGCCCTTGTTTGTGCTTTTTACCTGGATCCAGACTATCTCATTTTGGATGAACCGGATATTGGTGTAACAGCAAAAGAAAACATGGTGCTTCTGGCTAAAATACATAATTTGCAGGCTAAGAATGCGCAGGTGATCCTGATCTCTCATAGCTATGAGTTTGTAAAAGGGTCCTCTGATCTGATTTGCCTCGATATGGGTCGAGTGCAGAGAGTGGGTAGAACCAGGGATATCCTCGCGGATTCTCAATTTGAGATAAAGGACTACGGAGTCAGGTTTCAACAGACATATGCTTGAAGTTAAAGAAATAAAAAATTTAGTTACAGCAGCCAATGCAACTTCAGTGGCGCGAGCCCTGATGGTCTTTCCCATTGTGATCCTACTTAATCGATGGGATGGTCAACTGGTAAACTTTCCCACGTGGGCTGCCTTCTGGATCGCCATGGCTATCTTTTCTGATTATCTGGATGGTTGGTTCGCTCGTTCCTACCATGAGGTCAGTCGCTTTGGGAAATTCTTGGACCCGGTGGCAGACAAAATTGTTCTTTTTGGCGCCCTGTTCTTTGCTCGGCCGCTTTCCGAGTCCATTCCTGGCTGGTTTATTGTCTTTGTGATTTTCAGGGAATTTTTCGTTCTTATTCTGGGCTACCTGGTTAGTAAGGACTCAAAACGTGAGATGCAGGCCAACCGGACCGGAAAATGGTCAATATTCCTCACCAGCATCACCTTTATTCTGATGATTTTCAAACTCTATCCCTGGGCTGATTACCTGCTTTACATCAGCGTGGCAGTTGCTTCGATTTCCTTCATTCTATACATGAAGTATTATTATCACTTATACCAGGTAGATGTGAAAAAAAATAGGCCCGCATAATTAATAACTCCCGAATAAACACTGATTTTACAGATTACCCACATGAATAATAGCATAGATGCTTCAACTCTGTCTCAGCTCGGACAAGGCATTGCTACATTCCAACCTTTGACGGCTTCGCAAAAAGAATATGATAGAACATGAATATCACCCTAACATCAATAAATATAGTAACCTATGTGAATATAGGATATATTCATAATTATCAACACTTTGCGCCTCTGCGATCTCTGCGAGAGGGACTTTTTGCGGGTTCGTCAACCCTAGAAAAGCATCTTCCAACCTATAGAAAAATAAAAAAGCATGATATTTTCTTCCGCATTTAAAAAATTAAAACAGGGCTTGAGTCGTTCCAGAACTCAATTCAATAACCGACTCAGCAAACTATTCACAGGCTCAGTTCCCCTAACTGAAGACCTGTTGGAGCAGATTGAGGAAATTTTGATTTCCGCTGATATCGGAGTAGAATTATCCATGGAAATTATTGAGGATCTTCGCAAGAACTTCCCCCTGGATCAGGTTGTTGAAATGGAAACAGTTGTTGCCTTTTTGCAGACAGACCTCATCGCCCGCATGAAAGTGGAGCAGATTGATCCAAAGCCAATGGAAAGCCCACATGTGATTCTGGTTGTAGGCGTAAATGGTACTGGCAAGACCACCTCAATTGGAAAATTGGCCCACCATTATATCAGTCAAGGGAAACGGGTATTGCTGGTTGCTGGTGATACTTTTAGAGCAGCTGCCATCGAACAATTAGCAATTTGGTCCGAACGAAGTGGTGCTGAATTAATGAAGAAAGCGGCCACAGATCCCAGCGCTGTTGTCTATGATGCGCTGCAGAGTGCCAGACAACGGGAAATTGATGTGGTAATCATTGATACAGCTGGTCGTTTACATACCCAGAAAAACCTCATGGATGAGTTGGAAAAGATTCAAAGAGTAGTGCAGAAGGTCATTCCTGGTGCGCCCCATGAAACCGTTCTGACTATTGATGCAACTACGGGTCAAAATGGATTGATCCAGGCGCGTCAATTTTCACAGGTAACACCTGTGGATCATCTGTTTTTGACAAAACTGGATGGTACAGCCAAGGGCGGTATTGCCATTGCCATTCACCATAATCTGGACATACCGGTTAAATATATTGGAATAGGCGAACAGATGGGGGACATCCAGGACTTTGATGCCACAAGCTATGTACAGGCCCTCTTCGAAGTGGTTGGCTCAGACAGTTAATTGAATAAAGTGTTTAGCCACAGATAAAACGCAGATGTCTTTAAAAAAGCTAAATTTATCAATTCGTTTAATACTCTTCCCTAGCTTTGTGAGAGTCGGTGGTCATTCGTTCATATACTCTCTACAACCAATAATAAATCTGTGAAAATCTGTGAGGATTTGTGGCAAAAAGAAAAGTAATATCTAGCAAACATTCCCCAAAAAAAGTCCATATAATCAGTCTCGGTTGTGTGAAGAACACTGTTGATAGTGAGATCATTGCCGGAGGTTTGGAGGCGGCTGGTATAGAGCTGGTGGATGATGCAGAAAAGGCCAGCACCATCATAATTAACACCTGTGGCTTTATCGGAGATGCCAAAGAAGAATCAGTGGAAGTTATTCTGGATGCGGCCCAGTTAAAGACCGAAGGAAAGCTTGAGGAACTTCTGGTAGCAGGCTGTCTATCAGCACGATACCAGAAAGAGCTGACGGTTGAAATGCCTGAAGTTGACAAGTTCTTTGTCACAGAGGATTTTCGAAATATATTTGATCATATCGCCGCAAAACCGCATTTAGCTGATGATCCGGATCATCGTCGAAAACTGTTAACCCCCCGTCATTATGCCTACTTGAAGATCAGTGAGGGCTGTGACAACGTCTGTAGTTTCTGTGCCATTCCTCTCATGCGGGGTGGACAGCGGAGTCGTAGTCTTGATTCGCTGGTTACTGAAGCAAAATCGCTAGTCGCCCGCGGCGTGAAGGAACTAATTGTTATTGCCCAGGATTCCACAACCTATGGCTGGGATCTCACACCGAAACGTTATCTCCATGAATTGTTGGCCGAATTAGATCAGATTGACGGTCTGGATTGGATCAGACTACACTATGCCCACCCTTCCCATTTTTCCCGGAAGCTTATTCCAGTCCTGAAAAATGCCCAAAAGATATTGCCATACCTGGATATTCCAGTGCAACATGCTTCTTCAAACATGCTCACTGCCATGAAGCGCGGATTGGATGCCAATGGACTGCGCCGGCTACTCCTGGATTTAAGGAATGAGATTCCTGATTTAAAATTACGCACTTCAGTTATTGTCGGTTTTCCGGGTGAGACCCAGGCTGATTTTGACACACTTCTGGATTTTCTGGAAGAGATTCAGTTTGATCGACTCGGTGTGTTTAGGTATTCTGAGGAAGAGGATACCAGCGCAGCCGACCTTGAAGATGATGTTTCACCTGATGTAAAAGTAGCCCGGATGGATGCGGTGATGGATCTTCAACATAGTATAGCTTTCAATAAGAATCAGGAACTCATCGGTAGCGAATTAGAGGTCATTATCGATGCACCAGATCCTGAAAATGAAGGCCAGATGCTGGGTAGAACAGTCTGGGATGCCCCGGATATTGACCAGATCGTATTTGTCGATGGTGAATACGAATTGGGTAGCATCATAAAGTTGAAGATTACCGACGCCGGACCCTATGAATTGTATGGCTCGTAAAATAATCTCTACCTTTCTGCGAGCTCTATCTGTCCGCACGAAGTTATACGCAGGCGGACGAGAGGAATAAAATGCCTAAAACTAAATCTAAAATTATTTACCTCATCGATGGTTCAGCACTGGTCTATCGGTCGCATTTTGCCTTTATCCGGCAACCCTTAATCAATTCCAAGGGCCAATTAGTGAGTGCTATCTTTGGCTTCATGAATGCGCTTTTGCGTCTGCTAATCAAAGAAAAACCCGAATTTTTGGCAGTGGTTATGGATACCAAGGAAAAAACGTTTCGCCATAAGCAATACCCAGCTTATAAAGCCACGCGTGAAAAGATGCCGGATGAGCTGGCGGAACAATTGCCGGTGATTGATGAAATTGTACATAAACTCAATATTCCTTATCTCAAAGAACCTGGATTTGAGGCAGATGATATTATTGGAACCATGGCCAAAAATGCCGGAGAAGCCGGATTTCAGGTTAAGATCATCACAGGGGACAAAGATTTTGCCCAGGTGGTCACAGAAAATGTTCAGGTTATTAATCCCCGGGATAATGCTGTCTGGACCCCTGAATTTGTAAAGGAAAAGTGGGGTGTTTCTCCAGATCTGATCATCGATTTGTTGGGTCTTATGGGGGATGCTTCGGACAATGTACCAGGCGTTCCTGGTGTAGGACCGAAAACAGCCGTAAAACTCATCCTGGAACATGGGAGTATGCTGGACCTCTATGACAATCTTGATCAGGTCAAGAATCCCAAACTTAAGCTGAAGCTTGCAGAAAATCGCGAGCTGGCTCTTCTATCAAGAGAATTAGTCACCATTAAGACCGATATGGAATCTGTCCCTGTGGCAGAGGAGATTCGAATTCAAACGCCAGATATTGATGCTGTACGCAACCTATTTCAGGAATTCGAACTCTTCAATCTTATGAAACCCCTGGATGAGGTCCGATCATTATATGATGCAGACAACGCACCTGCCCAGGCTGCCCGGAATAGAAATTACAGTGTAGTAAAACATATACCCGACCTCATTGATCTGGTAGAGACTCTGGGGAAACAGGAAATGGTGGCATTTGACCTGGAAACCACTGGCCTGGATGTACTGACAACGGAAATCGTAGGACTGTCGTTTTCCTGGGCTCCCAATCAAGGCGTTTATGTAGCTGTTAAATATCCCAATCCACCGGAAGGCTGTTTTACGGGAGATGACCTAACAACCATACTTCGCGAGTTAAAACCCTTCTGGGATTCGGATGCTGTGGGCAAGACGGGTCACAATCTGAAATTTGATCTTGCCGTGCTTCAAAGTCATGATATCACTGTCAGGGGCGTTAAATTTGATTCTCAGATAGCTGGTTATCTGGTCAATCCAGGGGGCCGTGGTTATGGCTTAAATGATCTCAGCGTCCAATATCTGGGTATCGAACCCATTCATATTGAAGCCTTGATCGGTAAGGGCAAAGACCAGATCACCATGGATTTTGTAGGCCTGGATATGATCAGTGAGTATGCTGCCGAGGATGCTGACATTGCTTTGCAATTGTACGAGATTCTTTCTGCAAAGATCAAAGAAGCCGATTTGACTGGTGTCTTCCAGGATATTGATCTGCCTCTTATGCCGGTTCTGATGCAGATGGAGCGCGAAGGAACTTTTGTGGATGCGGAAATGCTGGGCGAGATGTCTACCAGCCTGGGACTTGAGCTGGAGCGTTTGGAACAGGCAATTTATAAAGAGGCGGGGGAGGAGTTCAATGTTGCTTCGCCCAAACAAGTGGCGGAGATCCTTTTTGAGAAGCAGGGTATCAAACCGATCCGCAAAACAAAAACCGGATACTCTACTGATGTGAATGTACTCCAGATTCTGGCCAAAGAACATGCCATCCCGCGTTATATGCTGGATTACCGCCAGGTCGCTAAACTAAAATCCACCTACACGGATACTTTGCCCCTGCTCATCCACGATAACACCGGTCGAATTCACTCAAACTTTAATCAAACCATTGCTGCCACGGGGCGTTTGAGTTCAACCAATCCGAATTTTCAGAATATTCCAGTAAGAACCGCATTGGGCAGGGACATTCGTAAAGCTTTTCGACCACAACACGTTGGTTGGAAAATTCTGGCAGCAGATTACTCGCAAATTGAGCTGCGGTTAATGGCGCAGTATTCTCAGGATGAGCGTTTGATCCAGGCTTTTAAGAATGGGGAGGATATCCATACGGCAACTGCAGCCCATGTCTTTGGGACCGATCTATTTGGAGTAAATGAGGATCAACGGAGGCGGGCCAAGGTAGTCAATTTTGGCATCATGTACGGTGCTGGTCCATTCAGAATGTCTAACGAGTTGGATATCTCCCGTTCAGAGGCTGCCCAGTTGATCAGTGAATATTTTGCAACATATCCTGGTATTCGCAACTATATCGATGAGACCTTGGAGTTTGCCCGTGAGCACAAATACGTACAGACTCTCTTCGGCAGGAAAAGACCCATTCCAGACATCGATGCTTCCAATCGGATGAGCCGGGAGGGGGCTGAACGTGTGGCTACCAATATGCCCATCCAGGGTACCGCGGCTGATATTATTAAAATGGCTATGATCCAGGTCCACACCAGGATGCAGGAAGCTGAGCTGAAAAGTAAAATGATCTTACAGGTTCATGATGAGTTGGTCTTCGAGGTGCTGGAAACGGAAGTAGACCAATTATCAGCCCTGGTCAAAGAGACCATGGAAAATGCTGTTAAACTTGATATCCCGCTTACCGTGGATATTGGCCTGGGCAATAACTGGCTGGAAGCGCATTAGTAATACCAATTTCAATTGAAGCTGGGCCATAACTAACCCACCCCTGCCCCTTCCAAAAGGGGATTTGGTTCGCCTTACGGCTCACTTATTAAATATCCAATATGGACAACATGGAACAAAAATTAGTATAACACCAAGTTTTTGTCAGCTGAAACATTTCGAGAATTGAGTATTTTCACAAGTGCACAAATCCGTGCGATCTGCGTATATCTGCGGCAAAAAGGTATTCATTAGATACTGCTATGAAAAAACCACACTTATTAGTTTATAAATATTCATAATTAACTAACTCGCACTATATTCAAGCCTAATAAAAATTTGAAATAATTCAAATAGTCAAGACCTGGTTTTTTGCAGGTCAACACAGAAAAAAGTTTTTTTCGTTTTGGCTGTCGGTTGATGGAGGATTCTGCCATGAAGAGGTTGATTGTTACCATTCTCACTTTGTGCATGGTTGTACAGTTTGGTTTTACTCAAGACAAACTGGGACAATCAGGCGCACAATTCCTAAGTGTCGCGTCGGATGCCTGGGGTGGAGGTATGGCTGAGGCTATGACTGTTATAGAAATGAATAGCGCTTCGCTTATGTTTAACCCTGCTGGCATGGCCCGTATGGATGTCACGGTGGATGTCATGGCCAGTCAGAATCGCTGGATCGCTGATATTACTCACAATTTATTTACGGCCGCCATTAGTCCAATGGATGGCAAATATGGTGTCATCGGCGCTTCGCTTATGTCTGTGGACTATGGTGAAATGCAAGGTACCATGGTCTGGGATAATGATCGTGGATATATCGATACAGAGATCATCACTCCGAGTGCTTACGCAGTAGGGTTTGGTTATGCTAAAGCCTTGAGCGATAAATTTTCAGTAGGTGGTCAGATTAAGTATATCGGATTGGACTATGCCAGAAGTGTTTATCCTAATGAGGATGAGGAGGCTGATACGGTGAAAAGCCATATTGCCTTTGCCAATGCCTTTGATTTTGGAACGCTCTTTCGAACTGGATGGCACAGCCTGGCTTTTGGGATGTCCATGCGGAATTTCTCTGATCAGGTCAAGATCGAAGAGGAAAGCTTCCAACTGCCCCTGACTTTTTCATTGGGGATTGGCATGGATGTCTTTGACCTCTTTCGTGATCGTATGGGTAATCAAAAACTGCAGGTAGGTGTTGATGCTTTACACTATCGTTCTCATCCAGAACAGATCAAGATCGGTTTTGAGTATCGACCGGTGGATATGCTGGCACTGCGAAGCGGTTTTTACACCAGTGCCGATGAGAATACAGATTCTTTTGATGAAAATGATTTGACCTTTGGCGTTGGAATCCAGCAATTCGGGCTGGTATTCGATTATGCCTATACACCAAAGGGCGTCTGGAACGAAGTACACCGTGTCTCGGCACGGTTTTCATTTTGAGAGCGGGGAGAATTGGACAAATGCCAAAATTAATAATCAAAGTACTATTCCTCCTGAGCACACTCGCTTTTGTCAGCGCTGGTCAAACAGGAAAAATATCTGGTAGAATAACCGACGCCCACAGTGGAGATGGACTAGTTGGAGTAAACGTTATCGTTAATGAGCTTGGTATTGGTGCTTCAACCAATAGCGAGGGTCATTACTTCATTTTAAATGTTAAGCCCGGGATTTACACTGTGCGATTCATGATGATCGGATATGCTCCAATTATTAATGAAAATGTTGCAGTGGCTATGGATCAAACGACCACCCTCGATCATGGAATGTTGTCTGAAGTTCTGGGGCTTGAAGAAGTACGTGTGGTTGCCACTCGCGCAGTGGTGGTGAAGGATCTATCTGCCAGCCAATTATATGTTAAACAAGAGGCTATCCAGGAATTACCTATCGACAACATCAGTAGTGTTGTGGGTTTACAGGCCGGTGTTTCCGGTGTGTCGATCAGAGGGGGCAGTAGTGCCCAGACCGCCTTCATCGTGGATGGTTTCCAGTTAAATGATGGCCGCTCAAATAAGCCGACTCTAGCACTTTCCTTGAGTTCGGTAAAAGAAGTTCAGGTCCAATCAGGTGGTTTTAATGCAGAGTATGGAAATATTCGCTCTGGAATCATCAACGTGATCACTGCTGAGGGTGATGCCACTAAATATAGCGGTACGTTTAGCTACTATCATACACCGGCTGCTCCTAAGCACTTTGGCATGTCACCCTATGATGCAGATTCATACTATTTGCGTCCCTATCTGGATGATGATGTGGCCTGGCTGGGCACGCAGGGAGAATCGTTTGAAGATCTGAATTCGAATCAGGAGTGGGACCAGAATGAACCCTTTGTTGATTATAATGGAGATGGGGAATGGACTGGATGGGATAGCCATACCCAGAAGCAATACACCAGTTTTGAAGGTTGGAATGCTTATTCACTGTTAACCCTGCAGGACGATGATCCCAGTAATGATCTGTCACCTACCGGTGCTCAACGTGAGTTCTTATGGAAGCATCGCCGCACCGGTTTTATTACTAATCCGGATTATACCCTTGATTTTGGCTTTGGAGGTCCTGTTCCAGGTCTATCTAATCTGGGAAATCTGAGGTTCTACCTCAGTCATCGTAGTGCCCAAAATAATTTTGTGGTACCGCTTTCCCGGGATGCCTATGATGCCACGACAACCCGTCTGAAATTAAATTCTGACATATCCGATAATATCAAGCTTACCATGACCATGCAATATTCGGAAGATCAATCAGTGACTTCCTATGGCTGGAGCACTATGCCCACAGGATCAATTTTGAGTTCGACTTATAGTGTTGCCAATCTGGTATCGGGAGGTAGTAATATTCTGTTTATGCCGGGTTACTATAGTCCTGCAGATATTTATCGGACAAATCTGGGTTTTAAGCTGAACCACATGTTGGATGAACGCAGCTTTTATGAGGTCGTGTATCAATACATGCGGAATAAGTACTGGACTTTTGAAACTGAAGCCCGGAGTCCAGAGTTAATTGAAATTATGCCCGGTGTCTTTCGCGACGAAGCCCCTTACGGTTATGTTGGTGATGTCTGGATGAATCTGGGACGGGACAGCAGTCTGATCCAAACCCATTCACTTAAGGCTGATTACACCAAGCAGGTAAACGATCACAACCAGTTCAAGGCCGGGTTGCTCATGGTTCAGAATCAGTTGGAAATTCGTGCTTTTAGCCAGAGCGATAAAGATACCTGGCGACGGGAACAATTTTATGACCGATCGCCTTACAGTTTGGCCGCTTATATCCAGGATAAATTGGAGTATGAGGGATTCATAGCAAATCTGGGTTTGCGAGTAGAAGTCAATGATCCCAATGCCCCGGTCTACCTGTTGGCCCCCTTCGATCCAACCTATAGTCAGGGTTTTGGCAGTGATCTGGAAGAGACCGCTGACCAGGAGGATGCAGCCAGCTTTGTCACGGTTAGTCCGCGCCTGGGCATTTCACATCCCATTACGAATCGTTCAAAACTTTATTTTAACTACGGTCATTTCCACTCGGAACCGGCTTCAACCTATCGTTTCAGACTACAAAGAGAATCAAATGGTAGAGTTATGTCCATTGGTAATCCAAGTATGGAACTGGAGCAGACGGTTGCCTATGAATTGGGTTATTCGCACAGTTTTCGGGATATATACCTGGTAAATATTGCCACGTATTATAAGGATGTAAGTGGCCAACCCGGTTGGGTCACCTACACCAGCGTGGATGGTTCTGTTAATTATATCATGCCTGAAAATATTAATTATCAGGATATCCGTGGAATCGAATTCACTCTATCAAAATTAAGTGGAGATTGGATTACCGGTTTTATGAACTTTACCTATATGGTTAATTCGTCAGGATATTTTGGCTTAAGACATTACTACCAGGACCCGATTCAACAGCGGGATTATGAAAATCTTAATCCGGTAGAATCTCAACCGGTTCCCACACCTTATGCTCGTGCAAATGTTGTTTTTCATACACCGCATAAGTTTGGTCCTGCTTTGGCTGGATTTAGACCTCTTGAAGATTGGAATATGAGTTTCCTGGCTTCTTATCATACAGGATCCACTTCAAAATGGCAGGAGGGGCCTGTAAATCGTCGTCGTACCTGGGTTGATACCTACCATCTCACTTCCCGATTGGCTCGCACCTTTAAAACAAATATGGGCGACCTTGAATTTTTCATGGATGTTTCCAATGTGCTTAACAAGCAATGGCTAAGCTATACTGGTTTTGTGGGATCTCGTGATTGGGTTGCCTATCGGACTTCACTGCATTTGCCCTGGGAAGAGGGGGTGGAAAAAGGTGATGATCACCTGGGCGCTTACCGATCCTGGGATACAGAGTATCGACGCATGTCCTCTGCTGATAGTCTGAATTCATGGTTATCAGGAATATCAGATGGAACAGTTACTACGCCGCTGGCCAGTGATGTTGTCTGGGTTCAGGATGTTGATGGCTACTATCGATGGGATGCCGCGACCCAGACGGAAGTTCAGATGAGTCAGAACGAGATAGACGAACTGATTGAGAATAAAGCATATATTGATATGCCCAATATTAGATCAATGAGCTTTCTGAATCCACGTCAGATCACTCTTGGCATAAGAATCAAGTTTTAAGGCTAACTATGAAAAAGCTGATTAAAGTATCAATCTATTTACTTCTATTTGTAATCTCCGTTCAAGCCCAGATGACGGGCTCAGAGAAACGTTACATAAGAATTGGATCTCTGCAATCGCACATTAGTGCTTATGGTTCAGAGCGAGCCTGGACCGGCAGCTACTACGAAGGTCTGCGCTGGCCGGCAATCCATCCCTACCAGGATAACTCAGTTATCCGCAGGGCCTGGATTGCTTGTCAGGATTTTACTGATGAATATGATGAAGCATATTCCAGCTATGCGGTGTACTTCTATCTGGGAGATGTTGGCGAATCTCTGTTTCCCATGGAATTGAAACAGAGTGCCAAATTCAAACCCCCTTCAATCTATGTGGATGGGGAGGATCTTACAGCCATCTTTGCTAGTGATATTGACACTGTTGTAGCCAACCAGATTCCTGATCGGATCGTTACCAATGTAGTCAATACCTCCATGGGACTGACCCAGTCACTGACCGTGTTGGCCTTCAGCCAGCAATACCATGACAACTATTTTATCAAAATATATGAATTTACCAATACGGGCAATGTGGATTTTGATTCAGAGATCGAGTTGACGGCTCCGCTGAACGGGGTTAGAGTTGGTTGGGGAACTCGCTATAGTATGGGAAGGGAAGCTAGCTGGAATGTAGAGGGCAGTCAATCATACGGGAAGCATAGCTGGGTCACGCGCAGGGGTGAGGCTTATCCCCAGAACCATCTTGAGCCCATTACCCGGGCTGACCCGATAAAAGACTGGATCAGGGCTGGATTCTCATATTTGGGTCAGTCAGAGAGTATCACCTGGGATAATATTGGTGCTCCTGAAGGTGTGCTAACCGGTGGCACAGGCAGACTCTCATCACCGCATCATACTGGTTCGGCTGTGCTCCATGTTGATGTGAGCGCAACAGATCCCAGTGATGATGTGAATCAGCCGGTATTCCTGGGCTGGCATGCTGGTGATACCTACCCCAGTGCCGGTTCACGTAAACCGGAAAATATACCCGGTATGGCCGCAATTTATGATATGCTCAGCGGCAATCCGTTCCAGGGAAAAGGTGGTACTGATCGGATGGATGAAACAAACCTGGAATCCATCACCCATCGTCTGGATCCGTATACGGTCCATGGTGACGGTGGAGGTACCAACGTAATGATGACTTATGGTCCCTTTGATCTAGCTCATGGCGAAAGCGTCGTTATCATTGAAGCTGAAGGGATTAGCGGGATCAATCAATCGCTTTGCAATGAGATCGGAGCCCGCTGGAAGAAAGCGTATGATGATCCTGCAGATGTCGGTCCCTTTGATTTACCTGATGGAACCACCACCAACAACAAGGACGAGTACAAAAATGCCTGGGTTTACACTGGAAAAGACTCCATTATGCTGACCTTTAGCCGGGCATTAAGAAACTTTGACAGTGGCTATCTGATTCCGCAACCTCCTTTGCCACCAGGGAATCTCACGGTGGAATCTGGCGGTGACCGGATTCGTCTGAGTTGGTTGTTAAGCCCTTCAGAGCCTGAAGCCGATTTTGGTGGATATATCCTCTATCGGGCTATTGGTGAACCGGATTCCACATTCAGGCAGATATTTGCCTGCGGACAGGGAACTGAAAATCCTGAACTGGTCTATTATTATGATGATACAACACCGGTGCGGGGCCAGTCATATTACTACTGTTTGGTAGCTTTTAATGATGGATCTGAAAACATGACCGAACTAAATCCGCAAGGACCGCTGCATAGTGGACCTTATTATACTCTGACAACCAAACCAGCTACCTTGAAACGTGAGGCGGAGTCAGACATGGATAAGATTCGGGTGGTTCCCAATCCTTTCAATATCAGACGTAGTGGGACAAAGCTCGATTATTTAGGGGAACCTAACAAACTAATGTTTCTGGACATCCCCGGACAGTGTACTATCCGTATTTTTAGTGAACGGGGTGATTTGATTAAAACCATTGAGCATATTGATGGTAGTGGAGATGAGGAGTGGCGTCAAATTACTGATCACCGTCAGACCATTGTAAGTGGGGTCTATTTGGCTCATTTTGAGACACCGGATGGCCGTTCAACCTATCGGAAATTCATGATAATCCGCTAAACTCGATAATGATTTATTTGAGTTAATAAATAAATTGTATTAACTCGGACTGAATATATATTCTTGGCAATGAATAAAGAATATTACCGGGTTACTTGAAAATTACAGGAGTCATAATTCTATCTGTTTTTGCTCATCGCTAGTACTATGATAAGCAAACGACAGGAATTATACTTCAGGGTTCATATTAGAAGTAAGATGACGCATTCTTTTTATTGGAAGGAGAGAGCGCATTCAAACGATTGATATTACAATTAAGAAATCTATTTTTAAGGGTTTAGTCTATGAGTAAAGCCAAACTGTTACTTGTACTGTTTGCCGCAACTTCCGTATTAATGGCCGGAACAACCGGCAAAATTTCCGGGAAGGTCACTGACAAAACTACCGGTGAAGCTTTGATCGGGGTGAATGTAATTATAGGTGAACTTGGCATGGGGGCCGCCACAAATATTGATGGGTATTATGACATTATCAATATTCCTCCAGGGCAATATTTAGTCAGAACCAATTATATTGGTTACACGCCAGTTGAGATTACTGATGTAAGTGTATCGATTGATCTTACGACCAGTTTGAATGTTGAAATGGGAACTGAGATGCTCGCCGGAGAAACGGTCGTTATCGTTGCCGAGAGACCTGTTGTTCAGATCGATGTCGCTTCCAGTCAAACCAACCTTTCGTCGAACGAAATTATTGATTTACCAGTTAGCAGCGTGGAAGATGTCGTCGGTCTTCAGGCTGGTATTGAGGGGATGAGTATTCGGTCAGGTGGTGAGGATGAGCTGGTTCTGATGATGGATGGTGTAACCTTGAAGGATGATCGAACAGGCAAGCCCATTTCAGGTATTCCGCTGAGTTCGGTTCAGGAGATCATGATCCAGTCAGGTGGTTTTAATGCTGAGTATAGTGACCTGCAGGCAGGTTTGATTAGTGTTGTTACTGCTGAAGGAGATAAGGAAAAATACAGTTTCAAGTTTAGTTCACGCTATAGTCCAGCCGCACCCAAACACTTTGGGATGTCCCTTTACGACCCGGACTCCTATTATTTACGACCCTATCTTGATGACGATGTTTGTTGGGAGGGGACCGCTAACGGAGCCTGGGATGCACATACTCAAACCCAGTACCCCGCTTTTTCAGGCTGGAATGCCATCTCTGCAGCAACGCTGTCAGATAGTGATCCTTCCAATGATCTGACACCAGAGGGCGCTCAGAGATTGTTTATGTGGAGAAGTCGAGTTGATGGCAATATCGAGGTGGGCGATTATACCATAGACGCCGGGTTTGGTGGTCCTGTACCAGGCATCAGTAAACAATTGGGAAATCTTCGTTTCTTTACGGCTATTAATTCTAATCGGAAGGCTTACTTGATACCGCTTTCACAGGATGCTTTCACAGACTACATGTGGACTGGTAGACTGACATCAGATTTAGGTCCAAAAACCAAACTAAGTTTAGGCTCAGTGGTAAAAAGAACCAGTGCCTCTTCTTCCAGTGGTACTGGACTACCCAATTATTTTGAAAGTTTATGGGATGTATCGGCCATTTTTGGCAGCAATTCGCAGCAGTCCAGTAAAATATTTTATCCAGAATACTACGCCAGGACTTTAATAAGCAATAATTTATATTCTGCTAAACTCACCAACATTATCTCAGAAAAATCCTTTATCGAAACAATGATCGAATACTCAAGAACTGAGTACAGTACGAATCCAGGTGATAGTCTACATCCAGGAGATACTCTGAATCCTGATTTTATGCACGATATCTTTCCAGGAGAGGCTGAGTTTCTAGTGGATGAAGCGCCTTTTGGCTTTGAATGGCGGGCCAATGAATCAATTGCTGGTATTTTTATGATGGGCATGAAAACCAATTCACGGGATAGCTCGGTTACTTCCCGTTTCAAGATCAAAACAGATTATAGCAACCAAATCAATCGCTACAATTATATAAAAACTGGTGTGCAGTTTGAGTTATTTAACTATGATATGAACTATGGAGCCATCAACCCGGCCCTGCCAGACGGTCGTCCCTGGTCAAAATGGAATCGTACTCCCTATCAACTGGGTATGTACATTCAGGATAAGCTTGAATTTGATGGCTGGGTTGCCACCATTGGTCTCCGGGGTGAGTACTTTAATCCTAACTCTGATTGGTATGATGTTGGCGAATTTGATCCTCTGTTTTACTCCTCAAATTATCATCCTGATGATGAAGATGGTATTCCAACTACGCCAGCAAAGGGCAGATTTACAGTATTACCACGCCTGGGTATCTCTCATCCCATTACTGTGAACTCAAAATTATATTTTAATTATGGTCATATGCGCCAGAGATTTAACCCGGATGATCTATTTGGGGTGAGACGCGTAACCGGCTATGCTGTGAGCTATATGGGTGATCCAGAATTGCCTATGGAAAAAACCGTGGCATATGAGCTCGGTTATGATCACTCATTGTTTGATGCCTACCTGTTGCACCTCTCGGCCTACTACAAAGATAAATCTGACCAGTCAGGGGTAATTCACTATTACAGTGCTGATGGGACAGTGAGTTACAATCAGTATTCTAATAATTTTTATCAGGATATTCGTGGATTTGAGCTGGAACTTCGAAAACGAAGAGGGGCTTGGCTCACTGGCTTCTTGAACTACACTTATAATGTTTATAGTTCAGGTACCTTTGGCGTTAAGCGGATCTACCAGAATTTGTCGACGCAACGTGAGTATGAAGCTAACGTGGTTAACCAGAAGCAGTATAAGCCATTACCGCGTCCTCGATTTAACTATTCAGTCAATTTGCATACTCCGCGAAAATTTGGACCTCAGATCATTGGAATGAAACCTATTGGTGGGTGGAATCTGGCCCTGACCGGTCATTGGAAAGCTGGTGCATATGCTACTTTTGGTCAGGTTGAGGGGGTTGTGAATAACGTTCGCTGGAGAGATTCCTACAACGTAAACGGCAAGCTTTCAAAAGGCCTTAAAATTAATGATCTCAGGATTACCTTTATCGCAGAGGCCTTTAATCTCTTTAATTTCAAACATCTGTCTATGGCAGGTCTGGCTACCTCCATTGCCCGGGTCTACTATCAAGAATCCCTGCACTTTTCTGAAGATGTTTATGAAGAACTTGGTTTTAAACACTTATTCGGTGATGACAAACTAGGTGATTATCGAGCAGAAGGGGTTGATTTTCAACCAATGGAATGGCTCGATAGAATCCAAAATGACGATGGAGATGTGCTTGGTGGTGATGAGGGTACATTTTACTGGGTTGATTCTGAAGATGGTTATATGCAATATGATAGTGAAGCAAATCAGTGGACTGCCGTTCCTGGATCAGCTGTAGATGCTGCCTTGGAAGATAAGGCTTACATCAATAATCCACCTAATGAGTCATTATTATTCCTCAGTCCCCGTGATATTTTTGTGGGCGTTAGAATGTCGTATGATTTTTAGACTAGCTTTAATTCACAGTATTTTCCAAAGGTTGAACATGAATCTATTAAAAATGAAAATCAATATCCCCAAGCTGCGTTTGGTGGTTATTCCCAGTATTATTCTGACTCTGGCAGTTGTTTCATATGCTGCCGAAGTACGTTGGATAAAAGTTGGTAGTCTGCACAACTTTTATCAAAAAATCGGGTGTGAACCTGAATCTGATTATGGTAATGAACAACAATTTGGTCTTCGCTGGCCAGCATTCTATGAAAATCAGGACATGCAGGCTGCTCGCGGGATGTGGATTGCAGTTAAAGATTACTATGATCCTGTTGTTGGTGTGAATTATGAGTATAAAATCGCTCACTCTGGACCACGACCAAGGGTAGACATTGCAACCAATGAATTTATGCCGGTGAGTTTTGGAATGAAGGGGCGTTTCGCTGCTCCCTCAGTCATTGTTGATGGCGAATTGTCCTCTGATCTGGTATGGGATGATAACGTAGATAGTTATGATCCTACTCTGCCAGCAGATAGGGTTATTTATAACCGGGTCAATACGTCTACTGGTATCACTATGGATCGTACCATCTATGGCTATAGTCAACCGTATTACGACGATTTCTTTATTTATGAATATGTGTTTACCAATACCGGTATCTGTAATATTGATGGCAGCAAAACGCACTCAGTTACTCTAGACAGTGTTTACTTCCATTGGCAATATCGTAATGCCGTTGCCCGAGAGGGAAATGTCGAAGGGTCTGTTATAGATTGGCGTGGTAGACGGGGCTGGGGAACGCCTCAGAATTGTCGTTGGGGCAAACAGACCATGAATGATGTGATTGGTGAAGATCCTAATAACCCGGTTACTACTTCGGCTTTTGCAGAAATGGGTGAAATGAGTTATGATGAATTTGATTATGCAGGGGATATTATCCGTGCATTTTATTCATGGCATGGCCGCCACTCTACCCTTTCCTACGATAATATAGGTTCGCCCAATTATCAGGGATACCTGCCAGACGGCATGCTGGGAGCATCACAATTTACAGGTGTTGCAGTATTACATGCTGATACCTCACCTTCTGATCCAAGTGATGATAACACCCAACCGCGAACCACTCAAAAAATTGAATCCAATGATGCCGCTACTGTGAATAATGATCAATACAGCTCGATGCGAATGAAAACTGAATACCAGTCTTTTGTTTCAGCAGGCCATGAGAACCTGAGTCAGGCTGAGCAAGTCCGGGAAGCAAACGTGTTCCCGGATCAGTATTCCCTGGCTGGCGGTTATTCACAGTCATGGTCATTTGGTCCCTATACACTAGCTCCTGGTGACAGTGTGCGCATTGTTCTGGCGGAGGCGGTTGGTGGACTCAGTCGTAGAATGAATTATGAAGTTGGCAATAACTGGTACCGGGCCTATGCAATGGGTGAGAGTCCCGTATTAGAGCTTCCAAACGGTGGTACCACGACCGATGCTGACGAATATAAAAATGCCTGGGTGTACACTGGTCGTGATACTCTTATTGAATCTTTTGCACGGGCAAAGTTAGTTTATGATGACAATTTTGACCTGGGAGACAATCGACCTCCTGAACCTCCGGTATCTTTTGTTGTAGAATCACAAGGAACCCGTATTCTGATATACTGGTCCGATAATGCTACCACGCATCCAAAATTTGAAGGATACCAATTGTTCCGGGCCAAGGGGCAGAAGGATTCTACCTACCATATGATTATGGACTGCAATTTGACTGACAACAATATCGTGCATGAATTCTCAGATATCACCGCTGAAAGAGGTCAGAAGTATTTTTATTATATCGTGGCCTATGACAATGGGGACCACCCTGGCGAAATTTATGATGGTGTAAAATTACCCAGCAGCCCATTCTATACCCGGACGAATAAGGGTGCTTCCTTGCTGCGACCTCCTGCAGACAACATGGATAATATTTTGGTTGTGCCTAATCCCTTCAATATCCGGAATAGGAATCTTCAATGGGATGGGGCTGAAAATACGATCCAGTTCTGGAATTTACCGGAGGCTTGTACGATCAAGATCTTTACTGAGCGTGGGGATCTGATCTATACGCATGAACATTCCGGTATGGGTGTATCGACGTGGAATTTATTAACATCCTCACGACAGATCGTAGTAAGTGGTGTTTATATCGCAACCTTCGAGACACCTTCGCATGAAGTTGCCTTTCGTAAATTTATTATTATTAGATAATTTTTGAATTGATAATGGAGATGAATCCATGTTAAAGCACACAAGCAAAACCTTTAAAATCCTGTTGGCTGTGAGTCTCATTGGTATGATGCTAGGCTGTGAGGATTTTGAGGATAGTGAGAATTATGAATTGAGTGACATTGATGCCAGAGCAGTTACCTCTCTCAGAGATACCATCGAAATAGGTCTGGGCTTTGCAACAGGCATTCGTTGGAACGTACACTTTGCCAGTACACTTGGATATAGTGAGCAGTTAACTTCATTCTATGACGTAACTACCGATACGGCAGGAATTGAGACATGGCATTTTATTTTTAACCAAGATATGAATGTGAATATTCCAATTCTGATTGAATTTCCTGATGGTGGGGACACTACTCTGTTTTTTGATACCACATTTACTGCGATTGATACTGTCACTGCGTTGAATGACACTTTGGATTATTCAAATGAAATCGATATGGACAGATATTTTAGCTTGCCTTATGTTATTCTACATGATTTTCATACGGGGCTACTCGATACCATTCGCTCGGCTATCAGTGAAACTACACCAACTCTAAATGATCTCTACGCAGCTCTGCAGGCCCAGAATTCAGGTATTACTTTGAATGATACTTGCTATAACGTACGAATTCCAGGTGCTCCCCCTGAGAGTTATCAGCTTTTTGAGAACAGTGAGAGCGGGCATTTTGTCATGTACGGTTTAGGCCTGGTTAGAGTTAATATGTACCAACTTAATGGCTCAGATCTGGAGTTGGTAGAGGTACAGAACATGAGTATCAGTCCGGAATTAATTGCTGGTTACTATGACGTTTTAGCACCTGCTGGAGGGGGCAGTGCTTATGCTGAACCCAGGGTTAAATTCAGGTATGCCTGGGATATGACACCAGGTACTTACTTGGTCGAGTTCGAACGGGAAGAGACGGCTACAAGCAATACCTTCCGAACTACAATTCTATTAGATGAATAATAAAGTTACCGATTAAGAGGATGTGAATATGCTAAAAAAATCAATATCGGTACTCATTGTTAGCAGCTTTTTGCTGGGGACATTCGGTTTCGCTGAAGATAAGTTGGCACAAACGGGCTTTCAATTTTTAAGCGTAAATACAGATGCCCGCGGTGCTGCCATGGCTGGAGCTATGACTACCTTACCATCAAAATCCAGTGCTTTATTTTTTAATCCTGCTTGTTTAGCCCAAATGGATGCTACCATAGATGTTGCTGCCAGCCAGAACCGCTGGATAGCAGATATCATGCACAATGCAGTCAGTGTTGCTTTCAGGCCCATGGCAGGGCGTTTAGGCGTTTTTGGTCTTTCAGCACTCAGCGTTGATTATGGTACGATTCAGGGTACTGCTGTTTGGCCTATCGAAGCAGGAGCGGTTAAAACACACCTCATTAATCCATCGTCAATCACTATCGGGGGTGGGTATGCCTACCAGTTATCCGATCGATTTTCAGTAGGGCTTCAGGTCAAATATGCTGCTCAACAGCTGGGAAGCAGCGTGATTGAGATTGAAGATAGCCTGAGTGTAAAGAAGAATCAAACTGAGGCTATGGCCTATGATTTTGGAACCTTGTTCTACACCGGGTATAAAGGAATCGCTTTTGGTATGAATGTTCGAAATTTCTCAAATGAAATCTCATATGAAGAAGATAATTTCCAACTTCCTCTGACATTCACTATGGGGCTTTCCGCTGATCTGGTCAACTTTTTTCCTCAATATGCCAACGGCCATTCTCTTATAATAAGTTTGGATGCTGTTCATCCTCGTTCATATCCTGAGCATATTAATTTAGGACTTGAATACACTCTTCTTGATTTATTCCATGTACGTACGGGATACTTATCAAGCCGGGATGAGAGGGATATGACTTTTGGTTTTGGAATTGAGAAATTTGGAATGTCCCTGGATTATGCATACATACCATTCGGTATCTTTAATGACGTCCAAATGCTCACCGCTAGATTTTCATACTAGAGGATAGCGCTTATCATGACAATTGAAATATGTTTTAAGGGAGCATGAAAAAATGAAATCCTATAGAATAATTATGAGTTCGATTTTGGCAGTTGCTCTATTGAGTACACTGGCATGTACAGATAATGATTATCCAGATAATATCTGGGATCCTGATGCTGAAGGGAATGCAGCCCCGGTTATCACCTCCATTGACCCACCTGGTGGCTCGTATGATGGAATTGGAATTGTGAAGATCATGGGTGACAATTTTGGTGCTGATTTTTCGAAGATTCAAGTCACTTTTAATGGCCGGGTAGCTTCAATAGATACTGCGCAATCCTCTGAAGGGGTTTTAACTGTTGGCGTACCTGTTGTAATTTCTGATTCTGATGTAAACGTTTTAGATTCAGTGCAGGTTATGGTGAGCGTTCAGGGAGCCTACCTTGGTGGTGTATATCATGACAATTTTGTAGTAGAACGAGCTGCAGTGATCTGGGGTGAGTATGGAACAGGGTTTCCCAACGCAGTTGCGTGTGACGCCCAGGAAAATGTTTACGTTTCTACTAATGAAAAGCTGATCTTTAAGATTGATCCTGACGGGAATAAGACCGAATATGCTAGTGGGTTGTCCCTTTTAACCACTGGCTTAAGGATGGGTCCTGATGGCGTTTTGTACTACGCAAAAAATTACAAAAAGATTTTCAGGGTTCCCGCTGGCGGTGGTCCTAAAGAGACCTATATGACTTTTAGTGGTAAGGTGTCTGATTTAGACTTTGACCAAAATGGTAATCTTTTTGCTGCAGGGAAGGGAGATTCTATCTTCTGTGTTACTGACAGCGTTGATCGTGGAGTTGCCGGTTACGAGGATTATGAATTTACAGCTCTAAAGGTCTATAATGATTACGTATATGTCGCTGGTACTTACGTTGGATTGGACGCTTCAATTCCAGTTTGGGGTATTTGGCGGAATCCAATCACAAATGCAACTGGTGACCTGGGTGCTTCAGAATTGGTCTTTGATTGGGCCGCCTACGTTGGTCTAGACGGACCCGGTATTGAAGCGATGACTATTTCCGCAGATGGAATGCTCTATGTTGGTGCTTCTGAGGTATATACAGGCGCAACCTATACTGGTGGTGATGCAATCACAATTGTCGATCCTGCCACAGGTAGTACAACCCCCTTTTACACTGCTGTTCTTTATGCACCAGCCACTTCCTTGTGCTGGGGTAATTCAAACTATATTTATTGTGCACGATTTTTAGATGGTTCCACGGCAGAAGGTGCTCCGGCAAGTGCAATTGTAAGAATTGCCCAACCCGAATTAGGTGCTCCCTATTATGGACGTAACTAAAAGATAGTCTAATAAAAATAAATGCTATTCATTCTATTAAGTTTAGATTAAGCGTAGCAAACTAACAGAAGGAGAAACAAATGAAGAAGATGTTACTATTAGTTTTGGTTCTGGCAGTCTTCAGTTCACTCGCCATTGGGCAGGAGTGGGGCTGGACTGGTACAGTACCGGATGATGCAGATGGTTGGCCAGCATCCTATGGACAGGGTATGGCCGTTGACGGTGGTGGTCGTATTTGGTATACTGGCTACTATTCCGCTGATTCTATTGATGTTGGTGGTGGCGAAATGTCGAGCTGTCGGGCGATTTATGTATTCAATCCTGATGGAACTCAGGCTGACTTTTCACCCATCAAAACCATCACAGTAGATGGTGTTGCAGATACACTATGGAATTCAAACCGTGGTCTCCGTACCGATCCGGATGGAAACATTGTGGCCGGTTCCTGGTGTGTTTACTATCGTATCAATTATCTCACCGGTGAAGGTATGCAGAAATTGCTACCTTTTACTATCAGTGATAGTTTAACAGCTTTGTGGGAAGGTCAATCCATTACTGCAGCAGCCTTTGATGATGAGGGTAACCTTTTTACCAATATGGTTGTTGCTGGTGGAAACCCCATCAAAGCATTTGATACCGATTTTGAACTGATTGATGACGTGGTAAGTGGTGACTATTGTACCGGTTATTCAAGAACTATTGAAGTTTCCGCTGATGGAAATGATATCTACTTCTGTTCATTTTCTAGTGGACATGGTGTTATCAGATTTCATAGTGATGACGGTTTAGATGGTACTTATGCCGCAACTGACACAGTGTTTAAAGGAATGTCGGTGGAAGCTACTGGCTGGAATAATACAACAGGTCACCTGTGGGCTGGAAATACCGGTGCTGCTGGTTGGACCAATTGTGCCTTCTATGCACTTGATCCTGCTACAGACCTGATTGTTGATAGTCTGGTTGTTCCTGGTGTTGCCGATCTTGGTGCCAAACCACGTGGTATCGATTTCTCAGCCGATGGTAACACTGCATATGTTACCTTCTTTAACACCTGGGATACTGAAGCTATTTATAGACTTGAAAAAGGTGCAACAGGCGTATGGGAACATACCAATACTTTTTCAAATGGTTACAGACTGTCTGCAAATTACCCGAATCCTTTCAACCCCAGCACTACTTTAGACTATGCTCTGAACAATGCCGGTGTTGTTGAATTT
>JAOZSM010000117.1 GCA_029939675.1 Fidelibacterota bacterium | reverse complement strand
AAATCGTCCCTTTAATTCAGGATGATGTTTAAAAAGCTTTTTTGCCGTCCTTAAAAATGATACAGGTATGATAATAGTGTACATTTACTGGTCACTTTTGTCAATAGCTTCCAGCAGGTCATCTGGATTGTTAAAGGACTGAGTCTCCCCTTTTTCCAGATCAGTTAACGCTTGATCTAAACGGGTTGTATAGCTGGCCTCCTGCTCCCTGATAAGATTTGAGTATCGCTCCTCATCTAACACTACATACTGCAATTTGTTATTTTTAATAACATGGACGGGACCATCTTTAAGATCATCATCGACAGCAGAAATCCCCCGTCGTTTTATTTCCTGGGCTGTGATTGTTTTCATATCAGCTCCTTTTGTGGTACTCAATATAGTACTATTTCTAGTATTGACTAAAGTTTTATACCAATTTTAGTTTCGAATGTCCTTCAAGTTAGGTTTCCGTTACCCTAAGAGAACTTTTAGTCTCTGCTCAAGGAGCTTCTTCCAGCAGGCAGAGGAACAAGCTTGAGTGTCTGGCTAAGGCTCTCGAAGCATGACGCGTTCCGCGCACTATGAAATTCAATTAGTATAGGGAAAATGGGCTGTCTGCTGTAAGCCTACTTCAGGATCAAAGCCTTGCGGGCAACCTGGTGCTCCGGTGTGTTGAGAACAATGAAGTAAAGCCCTGAAGCAAGCCCCTGGCCAAATTCATCGGTACCATCCCACTGAATGCTATAATAACCGGACTGTTGGTGCCCTGAATAGATTTCCTTCAGGTAGCGACCTCTTATATCGAATATGGAAATGTTGAGCTCAGATCGCTTTGGGAGCCCGTATTCCAGCGTTGTACTACTGTTAAATGGATTCGGATAATTCTGACTCAGGCTGTAGGTGGTTGGAATTGGGATCAAATCAACAACACTTCTCTTCTGAGTGACATTTCGGTCCTCGTCGGATCCCTGGACTGCAATCTCTATGGAGTATTTCTGCCTGGTTTTTGGTGTCAAGAGTAACTGCAATTGATCTTCAATTTCCCCGGAAAGTCGGCTGCTGGTAATCGTGATATATCCGCTATCTGGGTTGGCATCAACCAGCACCATTGAGTTTAAAGAAACTTTTGCCAATCCTGGATCAGCTACACTGACCGATACGATGTGGGGATCATACTTTACAATGGTTTGAGCAGCCATGTAATCATCGATTCCAAGATCTACTGACAAGTGGTTACCATCCTGCGTTGCTGCAAAATCTACAATATCATAGGCACCTATTTGAGGTGATACCGGGTTAATCCCCACTGACCAGTTCCACATGGAAGCGAAGGTGGCCAGATCAAAGATATCAAAGCTGGAATCCGGTTGAATACTGATAAACGGAAGTTCACCTGAATGGGGTGCCAGCTCATATTTTGTGATGTTATTATTCCAGACGATGACAAAAACACTAAAATCATCAAAATCCAGCAGGCCATTTTGATCGTAATCTCCTGCCGCTGAAACAATGGTAAAAGCGGTATCATTATCCAGGGGACTGCCATCATAAACACCATTGCCGTTCCCGTCCAATCCATAACCAAAAACATTGGCCCATTCTGTTGCGGATAAAACCAACCTTAGTGTATCCAGCGCTACAAAACCAGCTTGGGATGAGATGATTATATCATGACCATCAAAAGAGCCTTTGATCTCATAAGAGCCTCCGACTGATCCCGTTACCTGCGTACCCAGGCTAAGACCTAATGAATCGTCCATCACCTGACTAAAACGGAGGCGCAGATCATCACTGGGCCTGATTTGGGGTAGATGAGCAACCAGGCGGGGATATTCAACCACGATGTTAAATAGTCCTGAATAGCTCGAGTCAGTCAACCCTACAGCATCGGTGACAATTGCCTGAATCTGACAGGGTCCAGGGATATCCGGGATCAGCCATGAGTAGGTGGGTCGTCCCCAGATCGGGTAAAGCCCCTGGACAATGGCAATCCAGGTGGCGCCATCATCAACCGAATAATTAAGGTCCAGCCCGGTAATTTCGACATTGTCTGAGGCAGCGACCATGATGTCCATCCGACTACCGATCCCGAAATTCAGTGTATCTAGTATTGAGAAGTAAGCGATGATGGGGCTGGTATTGTCCGTGATGGTGAAATAGTCACTATAAGCACAGTTTGTATTCGCTGCCAAGTCCTGCACCTCTATCCTGATTTGAGCACTATCTGAGACACCGGGCATGGGAATTTCAAAAGCGAAGGACCGCTCTGATGCGGGGATGTTAAAAAAACTACTTGTTTCCATTGATGATGGATCATTATAGTAAAATAAGTCGAACCACTCTATGCCTACATTATCATGCGCTTCCCACGAAACGTATAAAGTATCTCCTTCAGGAATTGTAGCTGAACCGATTGGCGTTAATACTGTAATAGTTGGTAGTGTACTATCATCAATTGGAAACGTTGCATCAAGCGTATCTGCACTCACATTCCCTGCCAGATCACTAACCCAGATTGCCAGTTTACAGGAATTGGAAATAACGTCTGGCGCCACCCAGTTCACCTGCCCAAGGTTAGCATCGATACTATCGCTAAGTATAAACGATTGACCCCTATCGGAGGAAAACCACAGCTTTGCCCAATCCAGACCAATATTATCTGAGGCCACCCATGTTACTTGCAGCGTGTCACCGTTTTGCGGTTCTTCTGTGATCTCAGGAAAGTTTAAAGTTACTTCTGGTGGCGTTACATCGCGTTGATCATAATAGAAAGCGCCCAGATCCAGTCTGGTCCCATCTGGATCCTGGTCATCCACATCAATTTCCCAAGCATCACCATCCCCATCCCAGTCAGGATTTCCAGCATTGATGCAGGGGGATGATGGTTGAAGAGTGAGATTGTTTTCAGAAACAAATTCAGGTAGGATATTCAGATTGCCTGGTCCCCATACCAGATTCAATGTGCTGGATTGATCATCGATACCGAACTGACCATTGGCAATATTGGTATAGTCAATTGAGAGGGTACAAGGGTCACCCCCGGCCAGAACTATGATCTGGAAATTGGGATTCCCCCACAAAATGGAATTGCTCAGATTCAGGTTAGCACTATCAGCAATAGCAATGCTGCCCGCTGCAGATCCATTATTAGAAAAGGTGGTAAAATCTATGGCTATTGAACTATGCTCACCAGCGTAGATGGTTTGGCCGTTCCCAGTTGCTGAATTACCCGTAAACAGACTATGACTGATTGTGGCAGTAGCTTGTCTGAGATCCAACACGGCACCATCCCCACTGGCTGCCTGTAAATTTTGAAAGCGTGAGTGACTGATATTGAGCATGGTGTTCTGAGCTTCCTGGAGAAATCTCTGTTCATGATTCCCCTCTACGGCAATAGCATCCAACGTGAGTACCAGTGTATCTCCAGCAAGACAGTCAGGACAACCCACACCAAGTATAAGATCATCCGCTGCATCATTGGTCAAAAATTTGAGGTTTTTCACGGTCACATCATGGGAAGTTGTGGACTGGATCAGAATCTCATCAGCTGAAAGAATGGTATTGGAGCTATCCACACCCAAGAGAACCAGACTTTTATTCTGTATGCTGATATCGTCTGTAAATAGACCACTGCCGATTGAAATTGTATCGTTTTGGGCTGCTCGATTTATGCCTCTCTGGAGTGAATAGAAGGGGTTTTCATTTGATCCATCCCCTAATGAATCTGATCCTTCAGTAGAAACGTGCCATGTAGGACCAAAGTAGGTTTGATGATAATAGTAAACACCCATATCCATCTGAGTTCCATCAGGATCCTGGTCATCTGGATCGGTTTCCCACGTGTCACTATCGCCATCAAGATCTGGATTTCCAGCATCAACACATGGAGAAGAAGCTATTAAATGATATAAGCTACCAGGTAAACCTTCAAAAAGAGGATCAGAATCAAGATTGGCTTCGCCCGTGTAGCCACCCTGTATATCTGAATAATCAACATTAATTATGCTGCTGGCATGGTCTTGAAATATCTGATCGGGTTGGTTACCCCATACAATTGTATTTACTACATTTAGTTCAGCTTCCATTGCTCCCAGTATCCCACCACCACCGGAGACTGAAGTTTCATTATTGGCTATCGTTACATTAACTAAATTGACTAAACTGGGATTTGCCATAGTTCCAGACGCAAAAAGACCACCGCCGTAGTGAGTGGCAATATTATCACAAATCAATGTTCGTACAATGTTAGTTGTACCACCAGCTCCGGCAATTTTTATACCTGCTCCACACCAATCATCAAAATTCTCCGAAACAATACAATCTTCAATAAAGGGGCTTGAGATAGTGATGATGGCTATACCACAACCACTATTTCCCCTTATTATGGAATTTCGAATGATAGGGCTTGATAGCTCAATATAAATTCCTCCTCCATCTTGGATAGATTGATTGTTTTCAATCAATAAATCTTCTAGAATCGGAGTAGAATAGTTTTTAATACTAAGTCCTCCCCCATCAATGGCAGCTAAATTATTTACTACCCGCAGATGTTTAAGAATAGGAGCAGAATAATCAGCTATACATATCCCCCCACCAAGTCCATTGTTAAGGTCATCACCGTACCAACTATTACCATTAGTAATTGTTAGCCCATTTAGTTCGCATGCATTTGTTTCCCCGGAATTTATTGTAACCACAGATGCATTTGCACCACCGTCAATTATAGTAGATGAGATATATGATGTATCACCAGTTGTTAATTCAAGTGAAGAGACAACGACATTCTTACCATTAAAATTGATATTCTCAAAATATGTTCCTGGTTGAACGAGTACCGTATCGCTATTCTGAGTTGTATCAATTCCAAATTGAATACTTGCGAAGGGAAATCCCTCTGACCCATCTCCTGTGTCATCAGATCCATCCACTGAGATATGCCATGTCGTAGCTAGTAGGGTTGAGGCTAGGGCCATGATGAGATTGAGAGCAAATATTCTTTTACTGAACATCCAGAACTCCCCCACGATTAGCAGTGATATCAATAGCTTCCAAAGCTGGATCCAGATACGTGATCTCTGACAGGCTGATGGCCATTATTTCTGAGCTGATGATTGCATCGGGTCTGACCTTGAACCTGAGTGTGAGGATGGACGTGGTGCCTGAGAAGGAGAGGTTGGTCCCCTCAACCGCTACCAGCGAAAGTGAAACAGAGGCATCTGTAACAGTCTGGATTCGCAGGGCTTCACCGCCCCACTCATCCAAAATATTACCATCAACAACTTCGATTAGTTCAAGATATTCATCATCAATAGAGATGTCACATTCAACTGCAAACAACTCCGTCACCTCTTCGGCAATAATCTGATAAACCAATGTATCCCCGGGACTGCCAGACTGCCGATATGGCTGAACCACTGCTGCGGGTCCGGCGACTGCATCTACAACAAATTCAGTTGACGTAGGAGTGGTCTGTTCCTCGCCATTATAACTTCTGGCCAATACTTGAAAGTTGTGCTCACCTTCATCGAGATAATCGAGTTGAATATTCGTCGTACTGACCCAATCAGACCAACCTGAAGCATCGAATTGATAGCTATATTCAGAAGCAGATTCATTGCCCTGCCACTCAAATGTTACTGCGGTGACAGTCACAACTTCACCCTCACCGGGTCCGCTGATTATATCAACACTGGGACTAACGTAGACCGGATTATCCGGGTCCAATGGGTTATCAGGCGGCTGCAGCTCATCATGGGATGAGCAGGTCCAGAACAAACCAACCAGCAGTAAAATAAATACACGGAGCACGGTCTGAGAAATCTCAATTTGAGCTGAGAGGAAATAACTGGTATGTTTCACCACTGGTTTTTTCATCGTTCTTTAGACTCTATGGCCTGGAATATTTATGCATTGTTGCCACAAAGGCACCAAGGCACAAAGAAACATCAAGACAGGAACAATTAATTTTAAGCCCTGGTTATCAAAAACTATCTCTACAACCTTTATAATATCTGCGTGTATCCGCGTAAATCCGCGGCCCGTTAATTCATCACAAATAGCAATGCCACGTAGACGCTTTTCAATCCAGTCTTCAGAATAGCCCTTTGCTTTATACAATGCCCTGGTACGTTTCGTGGCAAGTTCCGGATCTTCAATTTCTTGAATTCGCTCATACCCTACTCTTGCCAGCCAGCGTTTGAATGGTTCTGCCCTGGGTGATGGGATGGATTGAATGATACGAAATATACCTTCTGTATTGGCACAGTCAGTTGCATATTTTTTACCGTCAGAAGCCTTTAATTTCAGTGCGTGACAAATTGTCACGATCTCACTTTTCTCAGCTTTTAAACGTTGTTTTAATTTTCGCCAATAAGCACCGGGGTTCTGACTTTCTGTCAACGCCTCACAAATATCAACTACGGAAAACCACCATTCATTTTCATGAATAGTTTTTCGGATTTCTCTGTGTTGAAATATGGCTAGTTTTGTTTCCACCTTAAATTCCTTCATCCACTCTTCAAGGGAGCTTTACACTGACCCGGGCAGCTATTGAATGCCCATCAGTATGAATATTGGTACTCCAACTACTTTCAGTCCGCTTGGGCATGAACAGCCAGGCATCAGCAATATTCCACAGATAAGCTCCTGCAATCAAACCCATGGTGATCTGTTGCTTCTGGTAATTCGATTCTGACAGATCGTAAGCGTCCTCAACATCAGTCCACAGTGCCGCAATCTGATCCTGGGAACCGATAAACTCCGTGTAAAATGTCCGTTTATCCAAGTAGTCCTGGTGGAGAGTCTCATATTCTGAACGGGCATCGACCAACATGTAGAAGAGGGCCAGCTGAGATGCAAGATAGAGACCGCCTGTTACGGTGCGTTCCTCATAAATTTGCCCCAATCCAGGTATCAAGGCGGACCGCCACACGGCTTGTTTACGCGATTTGATATAAATCAGCTTCTCCAGATTAACCTGCAAGACTTCCCGTTGATCTTCCCGAATAGTAATGGTTTGAGTTGCTTCTGCGAAACCATCCAGTTTGAAAGCGATCTCATGACTCCCGGTCCATAACTTGGGAATTGTGTAGGGTGTTACAACGATCTCTCCACCCTCAGTTCTAGTGATCTGACCATCAACAATAATCGAGGCACCTGGTGGGTTACTTGATGCAATCAGGGACCCTGTAAGTTCCTTGAGATTCACCTGGATGCCTGCCATATCATTCAGGCCAATGAATATCTCCTGATCATGGGATTTGAAATGCTCACCGGCTTCGATCTTAACATTGTGAGAGCCAACACTCACAGGTTCGATGATACTGGGAACCTTCCCGCTAAACTTGCCATCAACCAGAATCCTGGCCCCTTCTGGAAACCCTTGCACTGAGAGCCTGCCGAAATCTGCCAGTAGAGCAATATCCTGTTGCAGGGATTTGCCATCTTCAATAGTGATCATCTGCTGGTATTCTTTGTAATACTCTGTTTTGATCGAGAGCACATAATTACCTGAGGGTAAACGATGTTTAGTCAAAGGGGTCACGCCAATATCACGACCATCAATTAAGACCTGTGCTCCTGTAGGATCTGATGCAAGATCAAGCCACCCAAAGGCTGGTATCAGCGTTGCATTTATTTTAGTTTCTACTCCATCACTGATCGTAACAGTCCGGTTGTCATCACGATAGTCCGGAAAGGAAATACTCAGATCATACTGGCCGGATTGCAGGGGTGTAACCGTATGGGGCGTGGTTTGCAATTCCTGTCTGTGATTCAACATGATCCGCGCACCGGCTGGCTCGGAGTTAATTGAAACACTACCATAGTTGGGCTTCAGGTTTAAATCAAGAGGCAACATCCCGCCTGGATCAAGTACAATCTCTTTCACTACTGAATAATACAAAGGTTTGGAGAGTCGGACCGTGTGTTTTCCAGGAGCAATCTTATCCTGGAAGAAGGTTTGCCCATATTCAATGCCATCTATCACAACCATGGCCTCACTGGGAACAGATTCAATAGTAAGGAAGCTCCAATCCACCAACTCTTCGATCACTGCTCCGGTGGATTTGAGCTCAATAGCTTTGGATGTCACGGTTCTTGATTGAATGGCAACCGTTGTTTTCTGCGATTCAAAACCGTCTTTGATAATCTGAATGTCGTGTTGACCAGGTGTGAGTTGAATGATGATATCTTTGCGGGATATCGTACCCCTGGATCGGCCGTCGATAACGAGTTGGATGTCTGGCTCAGAAATTGACAACCTCAGTTTACCTAATTCAGAATCATCAACGATGGTCTGGTAGCCACCGGCGGTGATGCCCTTCTTCTCCACAAATTGCTGCATGATGGCATCAGCCAGTTCAGGGGCTGCTTTTAGTAAGGCCTCTACATCATTCGCAGGGACCGTCATATCCTGGGATGCCATCAGTCGGGATGTTTCAACATCAATGATACGCGCTGCCAGGTATAAGGTATTTCCCAGATCCCGGATATCACCGGAAACCATGTATTGTACACCGGCTACTTGTCCGACCTCGACGATACAGTCCTCATTACAGATGCCGCTGAGTTGCATTTTTTGTTCTTCCATGATGGCTTCAAATTTCTCACGTTCCATCACTTCAAATTGAGCATAGCTAACCAACGCATTTCTAACCCGATCGGTAAATGTCTTGGACTGGTTATTAGAGACACCTTCACCCGGAAAATCAAAGATAGCGATCCGGTCAACGGCCAATAAATGGGCACTGAAAAGGAGTAGAACAATAAGTGCTTTAAGCTTCAATCAATATTCTCCAGTATCTGCTTCAATTCTTGTTCATCCCCAGGTTTATACCCGGTATGTTGATAGACAATCTTGCCGGCTTTATTGATTACGAACAGGGAGGGTAAACTAGCGACTTCTTTCCCAGCACTATTCTCACCGATCACCTTGAATTTCTTCGCTGTTCTGCCATATCTATCGACCAATACCGGAAGTTCGACATCGAGATCATTTAGCCAACGTAGTATGAGTTCCGGCTTATCCTTTACGGAAACCAGGTAAAATTGAATTCCAGGGAACTCTTTTGCGAGTATTTCCAGCTGGGGCACTTCCCCTCGGCATGGAATACACCAGGTAGCAAAGAAACTGAAAATAACAGCACTTGGTTCCGGGGCTTTTTCACCATAGACCTTTGAGGCAAAGAAGTCATCACCCTTAAGATCTGTCAGGTAGAATGTTGGCGCCAAAGTACTGGTATCTGTGGCAAATACAGGTGCGGCTTGCAGTAAAAACATCAGGATTAAATATCTGATGAAATTCAGTTGGCTTACTGACCTGATTTTGCTCGGGCGTATCAATATTACCCCCTATAAGTAATCATGTAACATAGGATTTAAGGGGATCATAGTCAATCAGATATAGTA
>JAOZSM010000116.1 GCA_029939675.1 Fidelibacterota bacterium | reverse complement strand
AAAAATCGCGATTGTACGATTTGTTATCCCGTTAATTAACGTCTGTCCTTAATGTTTGAAAACAAACCGTTGAAACGGTTCTTTTTAAAATAACTGAATCAGAAACCCACGACTTAAGTCGTGGGCTGCTATGCACTTAGGGATGATTGTAACCATTTCAATGGTTTCCTGCATTTTTTGGAAACGGCAACTTTATAGACAGACACTCATTAGCCTATTTCAGCAGCAAAAGCTTGAGTGGTTTTCCGTGGTGATGATTGGTTTCCAGTACGGCAAAATACACACCGGAGACAAGTTCCTGTCCCAACATGTTTTTGGCAAACCAACTAAGCTGATGTTGTCCTGGACCCAGATATGAAAGATCGATACTGGCCACCAGTCGTCCTCTTAGATCATAAATATTCAGAAGCAGGGGAGCCGAACTGAGATCTTCACCAATGACTATGGTGAAGGTAGTGACCGGGTTGAAAGGATTGGGGTAGGCCTGAGCCAGGTATGAGGATTGGGGGAGCAGTGGTAAATTTTCATCAGTATTGGCGGGTGGATCAACAACTTCCTCATAATCAGCAAAATACGCAGTATAGCGACAGCGCATCTGATACCGTAAACTTAAAGCAACTGAGCTGTCTTTCAGGGTGGGTGTCTCACCGTAGATATCAATCAATTGTTCCAGATTATCCAGGGCATCCTTGGCCCATAAATAAGCTGGAATATCCCATTCAGTGCTATCATCGGTAAAGTCTAAGGCAAAGCCATATTGCTGAGAACCAGCAACCCCTACTCCCCAATAATCCAGGGAGGTTGGGCCACCTGACATATAGCGACCTGAATACCGTGAGTATGCACCAGCATAGGTGCTGGGAAATGTTTCCGGAAAAATGTCATGCACATCATCCTTGTTGAAATCCATAGTTACATTATGGAAAATAGGCTGATTAATAATCTGAAAAACCCGGTGAATCCCTTCCACCAGATCACTTTCTAGATCAAGATAAGTGACAAAGCCCAGATTCATCCGGGCCGTCATGTCCAATCTGGAATGATCTACATTATCACCAAAGGCTACTGGAAAAATCGCCACATTATGAGCGTTAAGCGTGGCCAGCTCAAAGGGGTCAACCGGTGAATGTCCATCGGTAAAAGCGAGAATGCTATTATGATAACTGTCATCGTCAAACTGCTCGATGGCCGCTTCCAGTCCTAGATCCATCCGACTTCCACCGGAGGCTGACAGTCCATCCAGATAAGCTCGGGCGCTGGCAATATTGGTTTCGTTTGCCACCACCAGGATAGTGCGCCATTGATTTGTTGAGAAATTATAGCTAATAATATTGAAGAGATCACTTGCATTAAGCTCATCCAGTGCCAGGTGCAGAGCAGCAACGGAAGCCTGCAGTTTATAACCAGACATGGTTGCTGATGTGCTCAGCAGAAAGACGATTTTTCGATTCAGAATTTCTTCAGGATTGACCAGGTTTGGTGGGGTCAGGAAAAAGGCAAAATGACCATCTACTTCGCTATTCAAGGCCGAGAAAAAATCCCGTCCAAAGGAATTGTTAGCCAGGGTATAGGTGAATTCTATGTTCCGGTTCAAATAGGCCATGGATTCAGACATTTCAAGCACAAGATTGTTGGTTGACGCTGAAATTATTTCATAACCAGGGTGGGTATTCAGATTGAAATCTGAAAGCTCCCGAGCAGAATTGATGTTGATATTTAGCTGGAGGTGTTCCACGGGGTAGTCGATAAAATCAGCTGTTTCAAGTGGGTATTCATAGTGACATTCACCCTGGAAAAAATCCAGAAGTGAAATATAAGTAAGCTCTACTTTTTGGATAGCTCCTGGTTCAATATCCATGAGCTGCAGTTTAAGTCCGTTGACGCCAACATAGTCATTAACCAGAGCCGCGATACCACCATCGCCTGTTCCAGGATTGATGGATTGGGATGATTCGATCAGAATGGCTTCAAAAGTGGTGTCGTGTCGTGTGTATAAGAGTTGAATTGATCTGGCATCATACGGCAGGGGAAATGACCAGACTCCATCAGTAGTTTCACTCCAATCATTTACGAATTCCTGGTATACCGTGGTGGTTGCGTAAAGTTCTTCAACGTCAACATCAATGATGGTTGCCCGATTGCGCAAAAAGTCGCCGGGGTAATTTTCATTATTTGACAGAAGTAATCCATCACCCAATAAAGATGACATGGTGATTAAGATGAGGAGGCTTGTACTGAGATTTTTCATTAGACTGCCCCTTATTTCGAATGAACGAGTTTGATGAGTTTGTTGGAGTGGGTTGCTCCGTCAGCGTTCATCAGGGTTACCTGGAGGAAATATAGACCGGCAGCAACATTGCGTCCCTTCAGGTCAGTGGCGTTCCAGCGTAGTTTATAAAATCCAGAATCCAGGGACTCATAGCGACTGATCAATTGCCCCTTCAGATTGTAGATATCAACCCGACCTGTTAGTGCGTCCGGTATACTCAGATCAATACTGATACTGGGATTGAAGGGGTTGGGATAACAGTTGACCTTGACCTCAGATGAACGAGCCAGGAAACGACTGGGAGGCGTATATTGAATAGTTCCAAACCCTCCCAGACCGGCATGGTGAACCTCAAGACTAATCGTTCTTTGGTCGCTGCCGGGGTTTGGTGAATCATAAGTGACCAGGAAATTATTGGTGCCCCCCAAATCAGCAATCTCCAATAAGATGTCTAAAAAATTACCGTTGATGTCAAACCAGTTACCTCCTGTCGGAAATGTAATCGGGTCGCAGTATTCCACTCGTATCTCAGGTCCGGCCACGGCATGGCAAGTTATGCCGTTTGCCAGCAGAGCATCAACCACTTCCGTCACCGTCAGGGTTGTTGGTCCGCTGTTGATATGATAGCCGGCATCAGTTATCCAAATAAAAATGCGACTGGCAGTATCTCTAAATTGAAGTTGGGTGGCCGCATAGATTGCATCCAGTGAGTTTTCCTCCCAATCACCGCCGCCATGGGCCTGTTGCTCATCGATGTAAGTTTGGAACAAGTCAACATCTGCAGTAAAATCATAAATATTTTCAACTACATCTAAAAAGGTGACCATGGCCAGTCGAAAATCAACGCCTTGACCTGCAAGAGTATCAGTAAAGGCGGTCAAATTGGTTTTAACCTGATCGATCTCACCGCCCATACTGCCTGTGACATCCAATACAAAAACCACATCAGCTGAATTGACGCCTCCGGTTGTATCCTGCATGAGGGAGAAATTATATATTCGGCTTTGATCTTCGTAGATAAACAAGTTTTCATTTTGGAGGTCAAAAACATACTGACCAGTGGCCGTATGACTCACGTTGAAACGGGTGGATACCTGGGGATAATGGTCAGTGATCACTGAGTCTGGAGTCACTACCAAACCCGTGTCAGAATAGGGGCTGGCAGGGATAAAGCAATACTGCTCAATAATATCCAGAATATCACTCCCACTACTGAGTTCCAGAGTAAGGGGCACGACTCTGTTTTCATAGATTTCCGGAAAATGCAAAGGTACCTGGTTGTAAGAAAAGCCATAAGGGTCAATTGAAAAAGGCTCACTGATCCAATTTGCAAAAAGCTGCTCACCACGCAGGGTCAACGTCAGATCAGATCCAGAAAAACCGGAAGTGTTTTTCACAATAGTGAAGCAGGAAAAATCTCGCGGATAAACCAGATTATCATAAAGATCAAGCATCTGAGGCAGTTGACTGCGAACGTAGGGACCATCAGGAAAGTCAGTTTCACCAAGCTCCAGCTCAAAGATAGTTTCGGAAATAGTGTCGGGAGCTAAGCTGACCTCTGCTCCATTCCAGGCCAGGGCCAGGTCATAGAGGTCACTGACAACAGTCTCTTCATAACCAGCCAGTACGGACCAGTTATCCACCGTAAGCAGGTCAGGTGCCTGGGAGTCAGGAAAATTGATCTCCATCCGTAGTCCAGTATGAAGATTACGGCGTTCGTTAATAATTAGGGATGAGAGTGCTGTAATGTTGTTAAAACTAGCAGCCGAAACCAAAGGGACACCATCAATGGCCAGAGCGCCATCGCCCCAGGTACCCAAAGCAGGATCTATTAGAAAACCGGCTGATACAGTGTGGTTCTCAGTATCAACATTTTTTAGTCTCAGCCGGAACTGTAACAGCTCAGGAGCTTGAATCGTAGGTGTATTGATTTCAAACCGACATTCCAGAATGCCATTGTTGAAGACCAGGCCGATTGCTGAATCTCCGATTACATTTAAGCTAAAACCCTGGTCTCCGAAATATTGGTCCAGCCGATACTGTTCACCATCGACGGTAATCAAGGGAAAGGAAGTTCTGGCAAGCGGGTGACCATAAGTGAGCGGTTCATTATCATCCAGGATACCAATATCCAGACCGTTTGTGGTGCCCAGAGTAAAAAAGCCCTCCTTGAGTAAGGTGGCTTCCAAAATATTGTTTGTGAGATTTAAAAAATCCACTCCGGGATATGGGATACGGGCCAGGCTATTGTCAGACATGTTAGGTTCATTCTGGTGCTCGGTAATGTCGTAGCTAGCCTTATCAAAACCCTGGACCAAATTAATTCCCAGGAAAATCACAAGTGAAAACATTATGGTTGTGCGCATATCAGCCCCTTTTAGAAGACTCACACCAGTTGGTACAAGGTCTCTGGATTCTAAATATATTGGCCGAATATACATAAATAAACACCATGGTCTAATACCAATTTCACTTCCATTCAGTCCATAGAGCCAGAATAAATAGAGGCAAAGAATTAGTGATTAACTCGAGTGTTCTTTAGCCACAGATGGAACACAGACCACCACAGATAGAGAAAAAGGGTGTCTTATAGGTTAATTCTTAGTGATTCCAGGTGTTTTCTCAAAATTATATCCGTAAAAATCTGTGTGCTCAGAGGCTAAAAATAGCTTTATCAATCATAGACAGTTTGGAACTGAAAGCGGTATAAGAAATAAGACAAAAAAGCATAGAATAGAAAAATTGTTTTTTTTCAGAGAAAAATACGTGTTTTCGAACTTGTCAGGATGTCTTTAGTGAGAAATATTTCTGAAGTGATTGTGCTGTTTCAAAACGTTCAATTGTGCTCACTCCAGCGTATTCTTGGCTAAATAAGTGCCAGTAACTTTTTCTTCTGAGTCTGATACTCTTTTTCTGTCAGTAGTTGTCCCGAACGCATCTGATACAGGGTTTCGATCTGATCAATGATCGCAGCTGTTGTTGGTCCAGCTGCATCTGGATTGATGGACATACCAATCCGATTCAGAAGGGTTTTCTTGGCTCGTGCAAAATCTTTTTCAGTGATCAGACCTCTTGATAACAAGGTGCTGAGTGATACAATTTCTTTGGCGGCTTGATCTGCGGTTACCATGACCAGGTTGGTGGGGTAAGTTGTCGTTTTTTGAGTAGTCACTACCAGGGGTGTGTAATATCGATAAGGTCGATAAGGTGAATAGTAGGGCGAGTAGCGTGAGGCATACCAGGAGTTGTAGTAATGCCTGTGATGATTCGGACGTTGGTGATGATGGCGGCGTGGACCGGCTTGTAGAAATGTAGTAGCTATTAATAACAGGATAATAATTCGACCAAATTTCATATGACACCTCCAGTTTTCGTATGTTCTTTGATGGCAGATGTTCCTGAAAGGTTAAGCTGTACACGTTGCCATGGCATATTTAATCCTTTAAATCGTCATCCTGGAAAGATACTATTTGTGATAACCTCGCAGGGCAATATGAGCAGCTCCCAGGGCGCCCACGGTTTGTGGGTTTTCAGGAACATTGAGTTTCTTGCCCAATTTTTCTTCCAGAACCAGTACCAATCCCTGGTTGTTGGCTACGCCACCAGTTAGAGTTACCTCCCCATGAATGCCAATGCTGGTGACCATACTCCAAATTCGATTGACAATAGAACGCTGCAAGCCGTTCACGATCTGTTCGCGAGGAGTTTGTTTGGCCAGGAGAGAGATTACTTCACTTTCAGCAAAAACAGTGCAGGTACTGCTGATTTGGACGGTTTCACCTTTGATGTTCAACGGGTCGCTTAGCTCATTCAGACCCAGCTCCAGCCGATGAGCCATGACTTCCAGAAAGCGACCTGTTCCGGCTGCGCACTTGTCATTCATGGTAAAATCCAGCATACGGCCGCGTTCATCTACCTGAATCACCTTGCTGTCCTGACCACCGATATCGATCACTGTGCCAGTGTTGGGAAATAAGTGATGTGCGCCGACACCGTGACAGCTGATCTCAGTGGTTTTTCCAGTAGCAAAAGCAACTGAAGCCCGGCCATAGCCAGTAGCCGTTACTGCCTTGATCTGTTCCTGAGCTAATCCGGCTTGATTCAGGGACTGATCAAAGGCTTTTTGAGCAGTTTCTCCGCCATTTAAGCCAGTAGCAATTACCACTTCCGCCAAGCACTTACCTGAGGCATTAATGATTACCACATCAGTACTGAGGGATCCTACATCCACACCCGCGAAACAATTATCAGCCAAGGGTCGTATCCTCCAGAGTTTCACAAAAAGCTTCCAGGCGGGTTTGGATCTGCTGTTGGGACCAGACTCGTTCATCGGCAATGTCAGCATCAATGATCACGGCTGGGAGCTTCAGCTCAGCACTCAGAGCTTTACGGAGATCAAATTGTCCCACCGAATAAGGTTTACAACTACGGGTGGAATGCATGACCATGCCATCAACACCAAAGTTCTTGATCATTTTCCGCATCAAACCCAAACGGTGTTTTAGATTATTGTTGAGAATAATCTGTCCGTAGGTTTTAGCCATAGAAGACCAGGGGTCCTTTATATCCAAATAGCCCGTTGTCTCTGCCCAGGCATTAGTGTAGGTAGCTGTAACAAAATTCATGTTACGTTCGGCAAAAAAAGTGGCGAGATAGCGAACTTGATACCAGACAGCAATATTATCCCAGATCAAGCGATAGCGTTCATTGGTGATGGCACCAATCCCCTTGTTTACCCGCTCATCAACTTCTTTCAGTAACAGATCGTAATAGTCCTGGGCAACGGGTAATCCCCTTAACGAGACCACCGGCGCCAGGTGACCAAAAGCATCAAAAATGGTCATGGGGGCCGGCTTGGCCTGCATTAATTCCAGGATCTTTCCCCAGGTCTGCGAACTTTCCTGGGACCGTTTAAGGATGATCTCAAATTGCTTCAGGTCAAAAACTTTTCCAGTGAACTGTTCCAGGATTGGGATCATATCCAACAGTTGTTGAGCCAAATACCGGACATCCGCTTCGGACTGTTCAACAGCTACGAATGGTACATCAAAATGAATCAGGGGGATATCTAATTCATGCGCAATCGCCTTGTACCAATAGAGAACAGTTTGACAAATGTTATTGGAACAAAACAGGAGGTCTGGTTTGGGCAATTTTCCAGCAGGGGTTTTTCCTGAAAGCATATGTCCCAGGTCGATGCGGGCATAGGAGCAGAGATCCTGACTGAAGCCATCATTTTCGGCAATGGTACAATAATCAGCCCCCTGTTTTTTAGCTCCCACCAGGGCAGAATGATTTTCCGGATAAATAGTATAGAAATCGAAGGCGCGTAATAGCTCAACGGGAGCACCGCTGGTGACCCAGGCCACTTGCTTGGCACCTGGAACATACCGGGCCAGAAAGTAATGGCGACTGAGGATTTCTTTGAGGCGCTTGTTGGTCTTTAGAGGCGGTCCAAAAGCAGGTGAAACTGGTCGTTTTCGATGCTGCTTAAGATCCTTTAATGACATGAGTGCCGGTGCACCAATATCCTTCATGAACTGGTATTTCAGTTTACCGACGAGACTCATCCAGAAACCTGTTCATCCAGCATCTCAATAAAGGCTTCAATGCGGGTCCGATCTTGTCCGGAAATGCCTGGGAGTAGTTCTGTTTCCAGGCTCAGTAAGGGAACTCTATTTTGTTTAAGGGTCTTGACCAGAAAACGGTGATCAAAAAGTTCCGGCTCGCAGAACTTAATGATGTTAAAGAGAACACCGTGTACCTGGCTTTCAGAGATCATCTTTTGCAAGTGATGGATGCGCTCTTTTAAATTGCTGGCCCGAGTTGAACAGGGCGGTAGTAGAAAGTGCCGATCAGTCAGATATTCAAAGGGATCCACAGGGGTATCGAGTTGGGTGATGGGAAAGCGACGACTCCCTGACAATAAGTCATCGGCGACGATGGTCACGGAGAGTTCATCCAAAAAAGATAAAGTTTCCTCATGCGGGGGTAAAATCCCTGAAAGGAGCAGTCTTCTGTTCGATTGATGCACAGGACCTGCTTGAACTTCAACTTGATTTAAGAGCGTGAGATAGTCTTCGGGCTTTAGATATTCACCAGCACGGACAAGTTGAAAATACTCAGGATTGGTTAATTCCAATTGATCAGCACGCCGAGCATTTTGCAGGGTTAGCCACCGAATATCGATCTTGGAACCCAGTTCACAGGCGGCCATTAATTTGGCACGATTCAGGGGGCCGAATTTTGTTTCCAGGGTTGTTTGGAAATCCTGAAGTAAGTCCAGATAGTACCTGCGGGTAGTTTTGTTGAACTGAGCCTTGGGATTGTAGAAGGTGTAAACTGGCTGTGAAGTACCAATGAGATCTTTGACCTGGGTGGCCAGGTTTTGCAGCGAATCACAGGTGTGCGGAAATAAATAGCCAGCATTTACACTGGCAGATTCTTTGAGGATGAATTCCAGTCCTCGTTTTACTATGGGACAAATTGTGGCTTGTAGATGGGCATTGGCTCTTAGAATATCGCCAGGTGGATCCCAAATCTCAGCCGGGAGAATATCAAAGGCCCAGAGCAGTTCCCGGGGATAGAGAGCCGGTAAAACACCCATTATCTTTTGACCGTTTTGGGCTTGTTGTTTGAGGTATTTTTTGCGGTTTGGGATCATCTTTTAATATTACCCAGCTGTCCATTGACTACAGCTATTATTTTCGACACAAAACTGGTGTGTTTCAGAAATCAATTTGTTGAATTAAGTCCCCTCCTGGGAGGGGTCGGGGGTGGGTTCTTTTCCCACCAAATTATCCCCATGTTCATCTATCCAATATTGGATTGTTGCCAAAACATCATCAACTTTCATTTTGACATCAGCGTCACCAAATCTAAGGAAACGGACACCTAGACTCTCCAATCTTTTTTGTCTATCAAGATCATATCTTTGGGTCTCTATATGATGGTGACTTTCTCCGTCTATCTCAATTGCCAACATCAAATCCTTGCAATAAAAATCTACAATATATTCATCGATAGGTCTTTGCCTGTTAAAAGTGAATCCCATCATTTGTCTGTTTTTAAGTTTATCCCACAATAGTATTTCAGAGAGAGTCATATTATTGCGCAGTTCTTTGGCTAACTCTTTTAGCTTAGGATTGTATGGTATTATGACTCGTTTTCTCAAGAGAGACCCACCCCTGTTTCCCCTCCGAGGAG
>JAOZSM010000348.1 GCA_029939675.1 Fidelibacterota bacterium | reverse complement strand
CGGTTTGGTATTTGAGTTTCCACAGTTACAATTGGCGTACTCTCTGGACTACTCCAGACTTTGGTAAAATATCCCCAGTTTAAACATAGATAAATACTGGTTTTACTCAGAATCTACTCCCTTTTTTGAACGGCTAAAAAATAGCTGCTGAATATGAAATATCAAAAAGAAATAGATGGTAAGCACAGCCGCCTGCCTATGCCGAAGTCTCCGCGCAGGCAGGCATAGCGGCCTGTCCAGGCGTAACATGAAATGCGGAGACTGAAAACTATAGTGAGAATTATAAGTGCCGTAAAAATGGAAAAGATGAAGAATGTACCGCGCATTCTGAAGTGAATTTTGTATCACAAGCCACTCAATGTAACGGTTCAGGACAAGCTGACTCAAGTGGAACATCCCGCAAGTAACGGGAACACGTCATTTAGTTTTTCTAATGGAGGCTCGAAGGGTCCTATTTAGAATTTATCAAGAATTTTTGAAATATTTGCCACATTTGAAATTTGAATATCTTGTCTATGCTCTGCACGTTCTCCAGCATAGATCACACATTTTCCATGGGGTAAATTGGGAACCACTTTTTCGATTGCCTTGAGGCCCTTGAAAAAATCGCTGATGATAGTTTCACTTGATTTTATTTCCATTGGTAAAAAGTGGGCTCCTATGTTGTATATCAAATCAACTTCATTGCCAATGCTATCACGATAAAAATTAATATTGCTTCTTCGTCCCCGATTATACCGATATTTCAGAACTTCTATCACCGCCAGGTTCTCAAATAAAATCCCTCTTAGGGGATGAGTTGTTATATGGGATTTTTTTCTATTCCGATCAGGTACGCAGCTAGACCTACATCATAGAAATACAGTTTAGGTGATTTAATGAGTCTTTTCTTGATGTTCTTGTGATAGGGTTCCAAAAGAAAAACGACATAACTGGCTTCAAGGAGACTCAGCCATTCTTTTGCGGTTGTGTGAGATATTCCGACTTCATTCCCAAGATTACTCAGGTTGAGCAATTGGCCTGTACGTCCAGCGCATAGTCTCATAAATTTCTGAAAGGAACTTAAATTCTTGAGATTGATCAATTGTCTTAGATCTCTTTCAATATATGTTTCATAATAATCCCCCAGAGCCTGCGTTGGATCAAGATTTTGATCATATATCCTTGGATAAAATCCCCGATAAAGAATTTCATCAATATCAGAATACCCATAATTATCAGCTACTTCTGACAATGAGAATGGGAGCAGCTTTAATAGTGCCGTACGCCCTGCCAGAGATTGGTTGATAGAACTGCTTATTTCAAATTGTTGGCTGCCGGTTAAAATGAACATTCCATTTTGCTGTTTTTCTGCTATTTGCAAGTTATGTCTTCATATTGCAACTTTTATAATTATATGTTTCTCGCAAATACTATGGTGGGGACACTGCTGAAAAAGCGCTTGCTGTCCAATTTGATGTCCCGGTAATTCCGCAAAAGACATTGGTCTTCTTCGATGAAATCCAAGCTTGAATGCAAAGCATGTTTCTATTTCTGGAAGAAAAGAAATTATCCAGGGAGTGCATCCATAACCAGCAGTCCTCTGTGTATGCTTGGTTTTCCGATGGCAATGTCAAGGCAGTGTCGACCCACAGAGAGTTTGTCATATTGGTCAGGGCGGGCCAATTTTAAGCGCGAATATGACTGTTGAATAAGTGGATGGGGACTCCTAAGTATGGACTTGACAATAACCCTATTTTTAGGCTGTTGTTCAAATTTACGATACCTCTGAACAATTTCGCTCTCCACTTCAATAGTTATTGATGCCTTCTTATATATTGTGTATGTAGTAGAGTCTCCAGGATTCCGCTTGGGCAAAGCTTTCCTTCGGACTTTATGCCTATTCTGCTTTTTGGCCCACACGTATTGTACACATTGCTGTAATCCGATTTATTAAGTAACATTTACTTGAGTTTCTACTTATCCAAATTTGCAATTGGCTTTCCATTAAGTCCAGCCTCTACTAACCACGCAATGAATTCTGAAAATGGTTTAATGTCTTGGTCGACACTGGCACTTTCTAAAGCAGTCATATATCTATCTCTCTCTTCAACTGGAATCACTGTCCAGGGGTATCCGCCTGATGTCAACATGACATTCATGAGAAATCTACCCATTCGTCCATTGCCATCCATATAGGGGTGCGTGTATACAAAAATGAAATGCCCCAGAACTGCCCGCACACCAGGATGTTCTTCAGCTTCCAATAGTTCAAATAATAATGGCATCGCATCTCGTACTCCATCTTTATTGATAGGTGTGTGTTTGGATTGTCCAATATATACTTGATCACTCCGGTATCCCGCCAAGTCTGAAGGTTTTAATAACCCTAGGGTAACGCTTGGGCTAAACAATTCTCTGTACCAATCACCGTGTTCCTCATTTACAACCATACCAGAATTCTTACCATCCAAAATTCTTATTATGCTCTTTTTTACAGCTTTAAATGCTTGCCAATATCCACGAGCTGCCATTGCGTCTTTTTGCTTTTTAT
>JAOZSM010000115.1 GCA_029939675.1 Fidelibacterota bacterium | reverse complement strand
TCAGCAGTTGGTCAAGTCCTTCAGCCTGGGGACAGGTCCGAGGAAATCCATCAAGGATATAACCGGGTGCCAAATCGGGCTTTTTGAATTCTTCACCCACCATTCCCAAAATAACTGAATCTGGAACCAGGTTACCTGCATCCATGTAGGTTTGAGCTTTTGAACCCAATTCAGTTCCCAGTTTTCGGTGCTCTCGTAACAGATCACCTGTGGACAATTGACGGATATGATAATCTTTAACAATCAGTTTGGCTTGAGTTCCCTTTCCTGCTCCGGGGGGTCCTAAAAAGATGATACGCATATTATTATTTCTCCAAATATTTTATCATAAACTATAACAAATCTTGTGCCGAACAAATCATTCAACTCTATTATCCATTAAAGCATAATTCCCGCAATAGTGGCAGTCAACCAGGACGCTAAGGCGCCCCCGATCATCGCTTTAAAGGCTACTTGAGACAGATCACCCCGGCGTTCCGGTGCCAGTGAACCAATGCCGCCGATTTGAATACCAATCGAGGCGAAATTAGCAAAACCGCAGAGGGCATAGGAGCTGATGATCATCGCTTTCTCGCTCATTTCACCTGATATATCCTGAAGGTGAGCATAAGCCACAAGCTCTGTGAGAACGATTTTTTCACCCATCAACTGGCCTACTGAATAGGCATCAGCATAGGGAACACCCATAAGGAAGGCCAGAGGAGAGAAAATCCAGCCCAGGATTTGTTGAATACTCAGACCAATCCAACTCAACCCGTAATTGGCCGCAGCAACAAGAGCAACAATAGCAATAAGCATGGCGCCCACGTTGGCGGCCAGTTTCATTCCATCGTTGGTGCCTCGGGCAATGGCTTCCATCACGTTTCCCTCGCCGCGGGGGATATCTATTTCACGATTACCTTGAGTGGGAGATTCTTCCACTTCAGGATAGATTATTTTGGCTATCACCAGTGCTGCCGGGGCACTCATCAGTGAGGCGGCCATGAGGTGACCAGCAATATTGGGAATGTCAGCTAACCATTTGGCGTAGATCGCTAACACGCCACCGGCCATGGTGGCGAACCCACCAGTCATAACTGCCATAAATTCGCTTTTGGTCATGGTCCCGATGAAAGGACGAATCAATAGGGGTGCTTCAGTCTGCCCCACAAAAATATTACCCGATGCAGAAAGCGTTTCTGAACCACTGGTACCCAACGTTTTTTGCATACCTCTGGCGATATACTTGACTATGATCTGCATCAATCCGATGTGATAAAGGATGGCCATGAAGGCTGAGAAAAAGATAATCGTAGGCAGAATTTGAAAGGCAAAAAAGAAACCAAGACTACCCTCATTGCCTGGTCCAACCGCCAGTGCGTTGAACAGAAATTCAGCACCTGTATCAGAAAAGGAAAGCAGACGGTTAATGGCACGGTCAAAAAATCGGAAAACTGGTTTTCCAATTGGGGTAGCCAGGATGAAGATGGCAAAAGCCACTTGCAATCCCAAGCCCCACAAAACAATTCGTTTTTTTATCATCTTACGGTTGTTAGACATAAGATAAGCAATACCCAGAATGGCAGCGATACCCAGTAATCCAGTAAGTCTTTGCATAGTTCTATTCCTTTGGTGGTTCGTAACAACTACGGCATCTGGCTTCGTAACTTTCAGCTTCTCCAACCTGGATCTGATCTCCAACATTGCTCAAACGTTGGGTAAATCCAGCCGGGTTACCGCAGATGACACAAATAGCCAGGTTTTTGGTCACATATTCTGCATCAATAATCAATTCCGGCATAGGACCAAATGGTTGTGCTTTATAATCCTTTTCCAGACCAGCAACTATGACGCGTTTTTTTTGTTTGGCCAGTATTCGACAAACTTCTACGATCCCGTCATCAAAGAATTGGGCTTCATCAATACCGACGACCTGAACGTGCTTGGCCTGCGGCAGAATCTCAGCAGCTGTCTTTACCCTTGTGGATTTCAGCTGTTGTTTGCTATGGGAAACGATATGATCTTCACTAAAACGGTTGTCAATATCTGGCTTGAAGATGGCCACATGTTGGCGTGCGATCTGAGCCCGTCTCAACCGACGAATCAATTCTTCAGTTTTTCCGCTGAACATGGATCCAGTGATAACTTCGATCCAACCACTATGATGGGGCGTCAAGTGCTCCATAATTCCATTATTCTCCTAATATTCTTAAAGGATTTGATTTTAGCCTATGTAAGATCTTGTTCGCCAAATGCTGCTGGCAGCAGTTCTGCTGAGCTTGTTTCTTTGATATTGCCCTGTTCATCTACAATAGTAATGGGAATATCACCACACAGTTCCCAGATTACCTGACGACAAGCTCCGCAAGGGCTAACCCCATTCTCAGTTGCTACAACCAGATGACGGAATTCTCTCTCCCCAGCAGCAACAGCAGTAAAGAGGGCTGTCCGCTCGGCACACTGGGTCAGACTATAACTGGCATTTTCGATATTACAGCCTTGATAGACTTTTCCTGCTATTGTTTCAACGGCTGCCCCCACCTGAAAATTTGAATATTTCGCATACGCCCTGCCACGGGCATCCTGGGCTGCTTTGATCAAAGCTTTCTGCGTCATGTGATCCTACTTAAGTGATATTTATGGTAAATACTATATAGTACAAGTCCAGTGATAAATCCACCAATGTGTGCAATATAAGCAGTTCCATCATTAGGTGTCAATAATTCGAAAAAAAATTCCAATGCGATCAAAATTCCGATGAACCAGACTGTCCGAATCTTCAAAAATAGGAACAGCAAGACGTTCACAACGATCAGACCATAGGTTACCAGAGATTTGCGTAAGGTTGGGTTGGTGTCTTTGAGCAGGATGAACATATTAGCGGGTGACTGTGAAGGCCTGCGTAAATTTGGTTATGTTGCTGGATTGATCTTGAACTGTTAGTTCAAAGATATATCGATCGAAACGCGATTTTTGGGGTACATGGAAGGATAATTCTCGTCTAAGTGGGTTATAATCAGGAAAAAACCGTTGACCATCAATGGTTGCGGACAAGGCGTGGCGCGGATGGGGAATAACCCGGCTATTATCACTAATTTTAAACACCAAACGGTCCCCTCGTTTTACATTGCGATACTGTTTGAGGGGTTTAACAACTGGAGGAACATCATCATTAAGCAGGAAAAAGGATCCACCCTGGTCCAGGTCGAGAAAGGTGACTCCCTTAACATCATGGCTTTCCTGCCGTTTCCAGGAGCCCTTTTTACCGGGTGAAAAAAATGAATAGACCGGATCAGAGTCCTGTTGAATAAAGCTCAATCGACCGTTGAATTGCCCATCAGGAGTATTGATGATTTTCAGGTAAGCACCTATGATAGGTTGGCCATCAAAAAGAGCCCTTAGAGTATCGACTTGTAAGTAGAATGTCGCAGTACCCTGGTTGGCAGCTTTCAGCTTAAATCCCGCGAAATCAAGCTTGAATTCACAGGTATCGTGCGGATTCAGAGATACTGCAGGCTGCAGTTCAAGGCTGGCAATAACATTCGCATTCAGCATAATATCGACACGCTCACTGCGAGCCCGGGAATCCAGAGAAATGATATCGGATTCTGCTGTGTGATCGGTGGTTTGAGTCAATTCGCCACCTTGTTTAATGGCATTCCCCTTGAGTTGATAAGCTAAGGGGAAAATATAGGGTTCAGTACTTTCCAGTTTAAGGAAATATCCAGCAGCATTATGGCCCCATTCATAGTTCAGCTCTGGAGCTGGCTGATCCGGGGGAGGGCTGATCCACTTGATTTCACTTTCGGAAGAACCCAGAGCACGAATTCCTCTGTGTTCAGTTACCTGATTCATGATCCAGGTGGTGGAATTAAGCCTGTAGAGGGTCTGGGCAACGGGAATAAAGGTATTGTCTGATGTGTAGAATTGAACTCGCTCATAACCATTTCCAGTGTAACTGCGGGTAACAATAGTTTGGTCTTCAACTTGATCAATCTTCCAGGATGCCAGTCTCTGACGGCGAAAATTCAGACTCTTTGTCGTCTGATTACCGTGGATATCGGCCACTCTGATGGTCAGACTGGACAAGCCCTCAGGTGTAATGGTGCCATGTTGGTTCGGTGGTGTGAAGGGAAATAGACAGCTATCATTTCTAGTGAACATTGACATGAATCGCCAGCCTCTTTTGCCCCGCTCTCCTGGATAAAGATGATCAATAAAGCCAGTCAGCTTCAAGGGAACCTGATCAAATACACGACTATATACCAGGTGATCATTCACCAGAGCTTCGATTTGATAGATGTTGTATTTATTATAAGTCCCGTTTGCTCGGTCATGGGCATTAACAGAGACCAGAAAAGGTCCGGTTGCATGGACTAAAGTTCCAGTATGTTGTAGACCAAAAATGACGGGGAGCTTGCTATTGTTGATGCGACTTTCCGGTAATAGGGGGGTAAGCATTACCTCATCAATAATAGGAGCTTGATTGTCCTTAATTCCAGAATAGAATAATAGGGGATTGACCACCTGATTGATTGTGTCCCGAACCTCAAAATGGAGGTGAGGATGTTCGGTTCCACTTGTTCCACTATAGCCAATGAGTTGACCGGCCTCGACTGGAAATTGATCTGATGTGAATTCCAGTCGAAGAGAGTAGCGATCCAGTTCCAACTGTTTTTCCTGAATGAGTTTCTCCAGAGCAGGTGTGAATAATTCGAGATGCCCATAAACGGCCATATTCCCGTCATTTAGACGTAGAAATAAACCACGTCCATAACCTTTGTAGCCGATGAGGATACGCTCGATATAGCCCTCTGCCACTGCCAGACAAGGGACTTCCATTTCGCCCCAGGTCTTGATGTCAATACCGGCATGCAGGTGTCCTGAACGGTATTCACAGAAGGTTGCAGATAAGCTTTTTTGAGCCCGAATAGGCCAGTGGTAGTCCTGGGCATTCAGAATGGATGTGAGAGTTATGCAGATAATGATGGTTCGAAACATGGTGGATAAATTCAATTATCCAGCAGACGATGCAATGGTTATTATGAGTTTCTGAGTTGGGGTGTTTTGTGCTCATGTTCAGTTTAAAGATAGATACCAATTAGTCTATTGATTCTAAACCGTATTTCTGGTATATACGCGCCAGATGATACTCAGTAATTCAAAGAAACCGAATCTCGAAGCTCCCTATAGTTTTCAGGACAGATTTCAGGATATTCAACGAATTGCCATCATCTATCCTCAGGAAACGAAATGGCTGAGAATTGCTCGCTACACGCTTCAGAAAATGTATCGGTTACCAGAACGTTTTGAGTTTCTCCTGATGGTACCCAGGGGCAGTTCACGACCAACTCTGAATATTCAACACACTTATACTGACATGGTGTACACACCTACCGAATTGGACCGGAATAAACTGCAGAGTGAGCTGGCGGCTTTCAATCCGGATATCCTGCTGCAACTCGAACCTGAACCAGGAAAACGTTTGATCAAACTGATCCACTCGCTTAATATTTCACTAAAAATTGGTTTTGGTCCGGAAAACTCCGGGTTGAATGTGATCTACTCTCAAAAGGAGAGTAGCTTCTACGAAAAAAATATTTTAAATCTGATTGCGCTTATAGAAGCTAAGTAGGGGTGATTTAGCTCACTTATTGGTTATGGTTGCGCTGATTCTGGGTTTCTTTACAGGGGACATGATATTTAGCGATGGGTGCTGCTTGCAGACGACCTTCTTCGATGAGATCACCACAAATAATGCAAACTCCATAGGACTCGTTTTCCACGCGAGTGAGTGCTTCGTCTATATCGTTTAAGTACTTTGCCTGGCGATGAGCGAACATGCTGGTCTTTTCCCGTTCGGCCATATCGGTTCCAACATCAGCCATGTGGTAGGTTGCTGATGAGAGTTCTCCGGCACCGTCAGTGATCGTCTTATTTAGTTCGCTTTTATGATAATCCAGGTCTTCAACAATCTGCTTTCGCTCATTCAAAAGTAACTCTTTGAATTTTTTTAATGTCGATTTGCTATATTTTTTCGCGACCATTTTAGCCCTTCAATTCGTGCTTTGATTGTTGCAATATATTGCCTGTAGCTGATTATCCTAGCAATTTCAAGTGCTCAAATATCTCTTGGCACCCCCTATGTGTTCGTATACATTTGCGCGCTTTATGAACCTTTGAAAATGAACGAATTAATGGGAGGGTATCATGGAAGATATTGTATGCCCAAATTGTGGTGAGGAACTTTCAGAAGAGAAATTAGCTAGATCTCTGATCTGCCCACACTGTGCCACAAATCTCAAGAATAAAAAATACATGGATTTCCTCGAATTCCTCATGGTTGCGGAAATTGTGGAAGATATTGATTTTTTTGATGAATCTGTTTATGGTGATGAATATTTGAGATTTGAAGAATCAGATTTCGATGACAAGGATTTACCAGCCACTCAGGCAGCTGAGATTGATTGGGATAAAGATCCTGATCATACTGAAGAAGAGTGGGGTGAGGATAACCCCAATCTATCCAGGAATAAACCCTGGCAATCCTAAGTAATACCAAACCTTAAACAAGGGAATAGCAATGGAAACTAAGAAACAACCGGCCCAGCAAATCCAGATTCAGGTTAATGAAAAAGTTGCTGATGGTGAATATGCCAATCTGGCGATAATCACTCATTCAGGTGCTGAGTTTGTTCTGGATTTTGTCCGGGTTATGCCGGGCTCACCAAAAGCTAATGTGCAATCGCGGATCATTATGACACCGAGTCACAGCAAAGCTTTGTTACGGGCCCTGGAACAGAATATTGCTAAATATGAGAATGAACACGGTGAGATCAAAATGCCTGACCCCATGGCATTCCCGGGGATGAAGGCTGGTCCTCATAATATGCCTAACTAAGGCTACTCAACAATTTGTTAAAAAAAAGACTCCGAAAGGGGTCTTTTTTTTGCCGCAAAACCGCAGTATTGAGATTGCCATAGTTGGCTACTGCCTTCTTGTAATGACTAGTTCGGGTTTTTTCACAAACCTCTTTAAGTGTCTTCGCGAACGAATGTAATGAGTGCGGCGATCTCCGGATTTTGTGACTTATACACTAAGGTTGCTCCAGTCGTTTCCCTCCTTCGCAAAGGGGTAACAATTCTTTAAACATCCCGGAAGTGATCCTGCCAACGTAGCATTAGGGTATTACTTACCACTGAAACAGATGAAAATGCCATGGCCATTCCGGCGAACATGGGATTAAGTAACGTGCCGGTAAACGGATACAGTACTCCCATGGCTATGGGGATACCCGCCAGGTTGTAGATAAATGCCCAGAACAGGTTTTGATGGATCTTGGAAATGGTCGCTTTGGCGATCCGGTGGGCAAAGAGCACGTTTTGCAAAGAATCATTGAGAAAAATGATATCAGCAGCATTAATGGCAATGTCAGTCCCACCGCGAAAGGACAGGCCCACATCTGCAGCCACCAGAGCGGGTGCATCATTAATTCCATCACCCAACATACCTACTGTCTTTCCATGGTCCTGGAGTTCCCGGATGTGATCATGTTTATCTGTTGGAAGGACTTCAGCTTTAACCTGTTTGATACCGACTGTATGAGCCACCTGGGCGGCGGCCTCTCGCTTATCACCAGTTAGTAAAATAGATTCTATCCCCTGTGTTGATAGCGCATCAATAACAGATCTGCCCTCAGGTTTGAGAGTGTCACTAAAGGCAATCAAACCCAGTAACGTATCATCCGTATATACCGCAGAAACAGTGTACCCCTTAGTAGAATATTGATCCAGTGCTTGTGTAAAATCCTGGTTTGACGAATTGTCTGGTTTTGCTTTACAGATGCGTACAGTCGAACCGTTAAGACTACCCAGCATTCCTAGACCGGGTTCTTCCTGAATGTCACTTAATTCAACAGCTGGAATGGATCGTTCCACACCATAGGCCAGTAATGGTTGGGCAAGAGGGTGCTGGCTGTGTTGCTCTAATCCCATGGCCAGGCCCAAAAAGTCAGAACTATTATCTGGATAAGTAGCCACGATTCTGGGCTTTGATTCTGTCAGAGTACCGGTTTTATCAAAGACCATAACCTGAATTTGACTGAGTTGTTGAAAGGCATCTGCTGACTTGATCAGGATACCACCTCTGGCAGCAATTCCGCTTCCCACAACCAAAGCAGTGGGGGTTGCCAAACCGAGAGCACACGGACAGGCAATAATCATGACTGAAATCATGACGTTCAGGGCAAAGGTCAACCCATAACCGAGCAGCAGCCAGGTTGTTCCGCTGATAATGGCCAGACTTAAGACTACCGGTACAAAGATTGCTGCAATCCGGTCAACCAGTTTCTGGATCTCAGGTTTGCGGGCCTGAGCATCTTCCACTAACTTGATAATCTGCCCGAACATGGAATCGCGGCCGATCTTTTCAGCCTTGATCTCCAGAATTGCTTGGAGATTCAAACTGGCACCCATCACTTTGCTGCCAACCTGTTTTTCAACAGGCAGAGATTCTCCACTGATAGAGGCTTCATCCACACTGCTGCTTCCAAAAATTACTATTCCATCCACTGGGATCTTTGTGTGTGGTTTAACTCGGATACGTTCACCAGTATTGATCTTGGAGAGGGGGAGGATTTGCCATGAATTAGCTCTGAACACCTCAGCTTCAGTGGGCATTTGATCCATGAGGCCGATGAGAGCTTCCGTGGTTTTCCCCCGGGCCATGGCCTCCAGCCATTTCCCGAAAGTGATAAACAACAGGATTGTCCCGGCAGCTTCAAAATAGAGTGTTTGAAACCCCTCAATTTTCCACTCCATAATAATGTTTGTAGTGGAAATAATGGAATACAGATAAGCTGATCCTGTTCCCAGGGCCACCAGTGTATCCATATTGGGAGCGCGGAGGAGTAAGTGTTTAAATCCTCGTCGATAATAACCTGAACCACTGATAACCAGGATACTTGCCAGAGCTAGTTGAATGGTTATGCTAGTGGTTGGGGAGAAAAGCTGAAGCTCTGTAAACATTTCCAACATGGCGTAGATCAAAAGGGGCACCCCGAAGAGAGTCTGAATCAGGAGTAGTTTTTTCCAGGCAGCAATGGTTCGTTGTTGGCGGTGGATCAATGAAGATGATCCCTGGGGTTCGAGCTTATAGCCCATTTTTGCTACTGCTTTGGTAAAGGTCTTGATCGGAATTGGGTGAGAGCTGCGAATATTGGCTGATTCAGTCGCCAGGTTCACTGAGATTTCCTGGACCCCGGGGATGGCAGCGATGGTTGATTCAACATTGGCCACACAGGCTGCACAGGTCATGCCGTCTACTTCAAACTGATATTGGTGAGTTGGTGGGGATGTATTTGGTTTATCTGAGGACATGCTAATTTTAACTTTTTACGGCCTCGCAAAAACTGCCTCTCGCAGAGTTTGCGGAGACGCAACATGTTGATAAATAAGAACATACGCAATAATTACATAAATATTTATTGTTGCAACAGTTAGGGCAGTATTTATGGCTTGACATATACTTTTTCGGTTTCGTCACTTTCGACTTTCGACTTTCGACTTTCGACTTTCGACTTTCTACTTTCTACTTTCTACTTTCTACTTTT
>JAOZSM010000114.1 GCA_029939675.1 Fidelibacterota bacterium | reverse complement strand
TCCACTGTGGAGGAATGTAGTATCCAACCACTAGTCGAGAGCAAGGGTGTCGTGGCCAAATGAAGTCTGGATGGAGGCAGGTATCAAATTAATGAACACTTTGGAACTGCAATCGTATAACAAATCTACCGCTTAAATCCAGATTTAAATAATTGTCTGCGATAGTTGATAACATTAAATACCCGGCGTGATTATAGCTAAACTCTACTTAAAATAATATACATGACTCAGCGCGAAGGATAATCCATGTCCAGAATCTTAACTTTCCTCCTTTTTGTTTCCATCGGAACGCTGATCATCAGCTCGATCCACTACTTTTTATGGCTGAGATTAATTAGAGATACTGGTCTGAGTGGTGGTTTACGAGAGGCCGGAACCTACGCTCTGATCACGCTTGCCGTTTCTTTTCCAACATCAGTTATCGTGTCCAGATTACTGGAATACAAATATTCGCTTCCAATATTGTGGATCTCTTATTTCTGGTTGGGGATGATGATGCTCTTCTTTTTCAGCTTGCTGTTTACTGATGTTGTTAAAATGCTCTATGCCCTGTATTTAAAAGTAGCCAGCAATTCTGAATCCATACCTGTTGATCTAAAAAGAAGAGAATTCCTTACTCAAACTTTGACTCTCGGAGCATCCGTAGTAGTTTTGGGTCTTTCAGGTCTGGGAGTCAGAAATTATTATGCCAAAGCTGTGGTGCAGAAAATTCAGATTACACTGACTGGATTACCTGAGTTATTCAGAGGTTTTCGGATTGTTCAGATCTCGGATCTCCATATTGGTCAGCTAATGACGGGAGCAAAATTGCAGGAAATTGTGAATCAGGTCAACGCACTTAAGCCCGACCTCATTGCGATCACTGGTGATTTGGCTGATGGATCAATTGAAAGGCTTCTACCTGAAGTTTCCGCTCTGAAAGACCTGAGAGCGGAGCAAGGGGTATTCTTTGTGACTGGTAATCACGAATATTATAATGGTGTTGATGAGTGGACTCGTGAGATTGGCAATATGGGGATCAAGGTTCTCAACAATGAGCATTTCAAGCTTAAAAAAGGTTCAGACTTTATATATCTGGCTGGTGTTACTGACCATGAAGCCGCCAGATTTGGCAAGCAGCACGCCGCTGATTTTAATAAGACCTTAGGTGGCCTGGAAGCGGATAAAAAGAAGATTCTCCTGGCCCATCAACCCATTGCCACCCACGAAGCAGCTGAGTATGGAACTGATCTGGTACTAGCAGGACATACACATGGAGGCCAGATTTGGCCCTTTACCTATATGGTTTATTTGCAGCAGCCTTATCTAAAAGGCCTTTATCAGCATAAAAACACCCAGCTCTATGTGAACCAGGGAACCGGTTGCTGGGGACCTCCCATGCGAGTTGGGTCTTATAATGAGATCACGGAGATTGAGCTGGTTTAACCAACCCCCGGTAATGGAACCCATGGCTGCGACCAGGCTCAGCCTCCGGTATTATCGCCCGAACATTCAGCTCAGTCTCCGGATTGTTGATCAAGTAAAAATAATGGATGCTCCAGCAGACTTCTCGTAGAATTCACCTACAGTCAGGACAGATGAAACCTGATCACATAGGTCATCCCGGGTCAGTTTGAACATATCCATGGCCAGCTTGCAGGCGTAAACCGCTCCACCAGCATCTGTAAACATTTCCAGGAATTCAGGGACAGTTGGAATATCCAGATTTTCCATCTCATTTTTCATCATCCAGGTAGCAAAATTGGACACACCGGGAATGGCTCCCATAATGGTGGGAAAGGGCATGGTGATGGGCAGCTTCATCATGGGCATGGCCATGTTCATAGCTGGGTTTCCGACTGTGGCAACCTTTAGAGAATTCTGGGTTTTTTTGATCAAAGCTCCCAGTCCAAAAAAGGTAAAAAAGATGGAGGCATCCATACCCTCCATGCGGGCACCATTACCCATGACCAGGGCAGGATATACATCAACCAACGATCCTTTAGAAACGATCAGGGATACTCTTTTAATTGGTTCAGGTTGTTCACACATAATAATTCTCCTTAAATATTGATGATCTCATACAGAGTAGTCTTGCAGTTACAATGGTACAAAGAGTCACCTATCCTATTTTAATAGATCCATAAATTAGCTGTGTTTGAACCGAGACTAAATGCAGCCCTGGGGTTTACCAAGACCACCAATTTTAGCGGCTTTTTTGGCGGGACCACCGGGAAAGAGGGCGTACAATTCTTTGGTGGGGACAATATTCAGTTTGTTCAAGCGACGAATTGAGGGAGCAGACCCCTTTTCATCAAATTCTTTGCGCATAAATTTGATAACTTCCAGATGTCGGTCGGTCAAGGGATCAATGCCCTCCTCTTTGGCAATGGCTGCGGCAATCTCAGGGTTCCACACCTTGTGGTCAACCAGATAACCCTCGCCATCTACTTCAACCGAAGCTCCAGCAAGTTCTTTTGTAGTCATAATATTCTCCTTTAATCTTAAGTGGTTTAGTTGTTGGCAATATTTTTCATGAAAGCGATCATAAACCCCAGCCCCCGTTTCAGTTCGGGTGTATTGAGTTCTCGCATTGCTTTCCAGATTGATACTTCCTGAATGTCATCGCGGTCCATACTGTCAAAGACAGCAACGGCATTTTTTATGGCTCGCATCATCTCAGGTTGAGTCATTGACTTCACGGTTTCCAGGATGGGAACGATATTATCGGCCAGCAGCCTGACATCCTTTTGGGAAAAGTGTTCTACGATATTATCGCTGATGTGAATAGCTGCTCCAGCAAATTCAAAATATTTTGCTCGATCAAATTCATCCAGTTTTTCCAGAGTATCACTGAAGAGCTCTTTACCGATAGGCTTGAAATCTTCTAAGAAATCCAGCGTGCTTTCCAGTTTTCCAATAACTGCAGTAATATTATTGGTGTTGCGCAGGATCAATTTGACCAGGTGCAGGAAATCACCCGTTCTTACGAAAGGTGCAATATCTTCAAACTCTTCGATGGCACCGGCGAAAAGATCTTTGGCTACCCGGGTGAGATCATCCTTCAGATCATCCATCTCCTGCCGTTGGCGTTTGACCAGGGCCAATTCAGCAGTTATGCCATCCAGAGTTAATTGAATCTCCGTCAATTGTCTCGAGATGTCTTGTTCACCCATATCACGTTCGCTTTCCGGCCATGAGCATGTGTGATTCGATGGGTAACTCGGCCCCTTTCAGGAGCAGATTCCAATACATCCAACGAAACATCATTTTACCGTAATGGTTCATGCGGGTTTCTTCCAGAAGTGAAAAGGGACCGATACCGGGCAGCGGAAATTTTCCAGGCAAGGGCTCAGTGTCATAGTTGAAATCAATCAGAATCCCCTTGCCAAACCCTGATTCAATATAGCAGTTGGCATGTCCATCAAACTTGCCTCTGAGCGGTCGGCCATCGATGAAACTTAGAAGATTGTCCAGGAGTATGTCGGCTTGAAAGTGAGCCACAGAACCGGCTTTGGAACTGGGTAGATTAGTGGCATCACCCAGAACAAAAATATTTTCATGGGCTTCAGACTGCAGGGTGGCCTTGTCAGTAGGAATAAAATTAAGTTCATCACCCAGTCCGGAACGCTCTATCAGTTCATCGCCCATATTGGTGGGGATACTGATTAGCAGATCGTAATCGATCGTAGATTCTTCCCAGGAAACCAGCTGTTTATGTTCCCAGTCGACCCGAGCAGTATTAAAGTCAGGTGTTAGGCTGATGTTCTTTTTATTCAAGAAATCACCAAAGACCCGGGATGCTTTCGGCTTGGTAAACGCACCTGGCAGGGGAGTGACAAACTCAATATCAACCTTATCTCTGATTCCTTGTTCAGTGAACCACCAATCAGCCAGAAAAACAAATTCCAGCGGTGCCACCGGGCATTTGATGGGCATTTCCACGATATTGAGAACCAGCTTACCGCCTTCCCAATATTTGAGAAATTGCTGAAGGGCAGTGGCTCCCTCAACGGTATAGAAGTCAAAGATGTTTTTATGCCAGCCGGCTTCTTTTAAGCCTTCGGTTTCAGCAGGATTGATCTTGCTGCCTGTAGCAATGATGAGAATATCATAGGGCAGTACTTTACCACCTTCCAGTTTGACCTGATTTCTCTCCGCTTCGATGAGATCTATTTTTGAGAAAATTACCTCTGCACCAGGTGGAAAAAAATCGCGCTTAGGTTTGATTACATCTCGTTTGTTATAGATGCCGAAAGGGATAAACAGAAATCCGGGTTGATAGTAATGGGTCTCGTACTGATCAACAATGGTGATGTTCCATTCGGTTTGATCCAGCGTAGACTCCAGCTTGTTCAACATCATGGTTCCAGCGGTTCCAGCGCCTAAAATGAGTAGTTTTTTCATATGAGAGACTCCATTCTCGAATTACAGAATTTTGTAATTATCAGGTAAAAATATTTATGCGTTTGAGGCTTATAGAGGCCGTATTTGTACAGGCTTTTCATAATTGCCATAACCATTAGATGATAACAACAAATGTTATACCAAATTACTGCATGAAGCAAAGCTATTGAGGCTTGTTCGAAAAGGGGGTTTTTAATGACAGGGGGTGATCGATGAGTAGTCCGATCATACCGGGACCTTCAAATCATCTTAGCTCAACTCAATCTTCCAGAGAGCATGTAAGCAATCAAATATAGAAATACCCAAAACTGGTATAGTGTTTGAGACAATGAAGGGGTTGCCCATAAGAGTCCAGCCCAATGTGCAGGGAGGGTCAGATCGTATGGGAGGTTTTGCAAGCTTTATATAGCTTCATTCTTTACACGTCGCACGGGGCAATGTCCACGCTGCGAAACGAGATGAAGAGAAGGTAAATGCCATGAATGCGTGGAAAAAAATCAGTCTCCGGCGGAAAATTATTCCGGTCCTGTCAATAATACTCATACTGCTAGGATGCCAGGAAGCACCTCAAAATACTCCCCCCGAAATATCTGATTTAATTATCTATCCCTCACAACCAAAGGCAGGACAATTGGTCCTGTTGACTGGAATAGCAGAGGACCAGGATGGCGATGCACTTAGCTATAAATGGGTGGCCAGTGGTGGTTCTTTTCTGGATACTCTGGGCTCAAATCCAATTCAATGGCAGGCTCCAACAGAACCAGATACCATTAACATATTTCTCCATGTAACTGATCGCGAGGCCACGACCACTGCAACCACCAGCTTCTATCTCGAACCCGGTCTGGGTATTGTTGCCGGTCATGTAAGAGATGCCACCACCGAATTTATGCTGGAAAATGTTGTCGTAAATATAAGTGGCCTAGAAGTAACAACAGGGAGTGATGGTTACTTCATTTTTGAAGATGTTCCAACGGGTAACAATATTCCCATAAGTGCCAGTGTGTTAAACTATATGACTTATGCCAGTCTAATTACAGTCAATGTAGACGAGAACATCCAAGATATCTCCATGGTTCTACTAACTGAAGTGGGACGGATTGCTGGTTATGTTACAGATATTATCACAGGTGAAAAACTGGCTGGTGTTGTTGTCCAGACTGGTGAGATTGCTGATACCACAGGCATTGATGGATATTATGAACTCTACAATGTTCCCATGAGCAATGCTGTCCCAGTCCGCGCTTCCTATGCTGGATATAATATTTTCTCAAGCTTGATCGATGTGGATGCCGGCTATAATACAAATAATATTGAATTGGAACCCAATATTGCCACTATCTCAGGCAGGGTTATCTCTGAAGCTAATGGCTCTCTCTTAAGTGAGGTTGTGGTGACCATCAATCAGTATCAGGATACGACCAATGCAGCCGGCTATTTTGAAATTGCCAATATACCTATTACCAGTAACGCGTCTGTATCAGCAGTTTTGGATGGGTACATTACGGCCTATTCTACCATTGATATTGTTGGGGGAATTAATAATCTAGACCTCTCTCTCAGTGATAATCCGGGTGAATTAAGTGGATGGGTGCGAAGCAGTTTGGATGGATCAGTCTTGTCTAATGTTTCCGTAAGTGTTGGAAATTCAGCAGTGATTACCCTGAGTGATGGATCCTATACTGCAGGAGGACTCCCGGCTGGACCGACGCTGATTACCTGTAGCATCACAGGCTATGAAACATTTACAGATCTAAGAGATATTGAGCCAGGTTCAAATACGTTAGATATTGAGATGGTGCGTGTTGTAGGATCGATCAGCGGATTCCTGAGAGATTCATTGGCAGAATCATCCGTCAGTGGTGCAGTTATTCTACTGGGTAATCTAACTACTATAAGTGAAGCTGATGGCTCATATGAGTTTGTGGATGTTCCTATTGGTCAGCGACAGTTGACGGTCAACGTTGCCGATTTTTTGGCTTACTCCAGGTTACTGAATATTGAAGCTGGAAGTAATCTACAGAACATCCAGCTTATTCAATCTACGGGCACGGTTCTGGGGGTTGTCCAGAATGCGGCAACTCGTGAGGGACTTGCTGGGGCGACTGTGAGTATTGGCGATGTCAGTACTGAAACGGATGACAGTGGTTATTACGAGCTGACCTCCATTGAATATGGAGTACGCCTACTAATTTGCCAACTGGACAATTATGTTGAATTTGAAGAGACTATCGTTGTGGAGTATGGTGAGAATGTTCATACTATTGATTTGGAATCATCGGTGGGGAATGTTTCCGGGGTTGTTACTCATGCAGTTTCCGGGGTTGTTTTACCCAATGTGATCCTAAGTATTGGTGATCTGGTTGACACGACAGATGCAGACGGGTATTATGGTTTTGAGGATGTTGCAATAGGCTCAGCTAATATTCGGGCAGAATTTGAGGGTTATGTCACAATGGTATTACCCATCGATGTAAGTGCTGGTGAAAATATTGTGAGCATTGAACTCTCCGCAGATCATGGTTTGTTGGGAGGTTTTATCTCGGATTCCTACACTGGTTTATTCTTGGATTCGGTCAGTGTCAAACTGATCGGTATAGATACAGTTTTGACTACTGCAAATGGGTACTATGAAATTGAGAATGTTCCTATTGGAATACAACATACCCTTAAGGCTCAACTAAACGGCTATGATGATTACATTGATCTGATTGAGGTTCAAACTGAGAATAATGAATTGAATATAGAATTATTGGCTGACCATGGTATGCTCATGGGTTATGTCACTGATCTTACAACTGGCGGAGCATTAGATTCGGTAGCTGTCATTCTGGGTTCTGATACAGCCAGGACCGAGACAGATGGCTATTATGAGTTTGATAATGTTCCTACTGGAGAGCAGCATACTTTGACAATTCAATTGGCTGGATATGAGGATTATTTCAGTCTGACAGAAGTCCAGGTTGGTGATAATGTACTGAATATTGAACTATCGGCGGATCATGGATTACTCATGGGATACATCACTGATTTCACTACGGGTGTCTTACTTGATTCAGTAGCTGTTATTCTGGAATTAGATACAGTTACCACCGGGGTCGATGGGTATTATGAATTTGAGAGTATACCCGTAGGAGATAACTATTCATTCAAGGCTCAGCGAAATGGGTATGTGGATCATGTCGAGTGGGTCTCCATCTCACCTGGCGATACTGTGGTTGATGTAGGTTTAGTATCGAGTAATTAATTCAACGGACGTGACAAGTTTCAGATAGCATTTTGTAAAAGCAGTTTTATTAGATGGAAAGCGTGTTTTGGAAAAAATAACTATTTCCGAATTAGAAAAAGCGATCCACAATAGTCATGGTATCGCACGGAGTAGACTCAAAGTATTTTAAGTGTGTTACACTGAAGTCAAAGTGTAGTAAACACTTGCAAAAACTCCTCATTACTCTATTATTTAGCTCATGCAAAACAGTCTGCCAAAAGGGGCGCAACTTCACGATAACCTGAAAGTGTCGGGCAGTACTAATCGCGTTCTGATCGTAGAGGATAATCCCGTCAACGCGGAATAATTCAAATTTAAGTAAAAGGAGAAAAATATGCATTACAAGACCATCACCTTTATCGTACTCTGCATATTGCTGACCGGATCAGTTTTGTCCCAAAATGGTCCCAAGCTTGAAATCAATATTACGGAGGAGAAGGTTAACATCCTGGAAGCAGAGAAAAAAAGTGGGATTATTTCCTATGCTCCGGGGGATACGATCCTGTATATCCTGACCTCAACCAATACAGGTAATGCCCTGATGACCAGTCCAGTGATTACCGATCCTATTCCTGCTGGAGTGAGCTATGTATTGAATTCGGCAGAGGGTGAGAATAGCAAGATTCTCTACTCCATTGATGGGGGCAAAGAGTATGGAGCGTGGCCCCGCTTCTACTCCGTCAGGAACTCCCGAGGTATCATTGTAAAAAAAGAGGCCAATGCAGCCATGGTTACCCACGTTCGCTGGGAAATTATGGAGGATCTTCAGGCTGGAGCGGTCAATGTTTCAAAATTAAAAGTGGTAGTGAATCCATAAAAAAAGCTATGTAATTTTAATTCATATAAGACGATCCCGCAAAAAGTATATGATAAAACAGAAATATCACCTAACATTAATAAATACAGTAACTTATCCGAGTATGGGTTATGTCCTTAATTATCAACACTTTGCGTCTCTGCGTTCTCTGCGAGAGGGCCTTTTTGCGGGATCGTCAAATAAGACAAATAATTTGAATCTATAGAGCCACTTTAGAACTGTAATTGGTATAAGAGGAATTAGGGATCATCAGGAGGTTATTTTATGCAATTGCTTGTTTGGGAAGATCGTTTCAGTGTTGGAATCAAAGAGTTTGATCAACAACATAAAATCCTATTTGAGATGATCAACACGCTGATCATTGCTCGGGACAATAAAAGTGGCCAATCTGTAGTTGTAAATGCTTTAGAACAATTGGTGCAATACACCATTTTTCATTTTACATCTGAAGAAGCCATGATGGAGCACTTCGGATTCGATGGTTTGGAAGAGCATCAAAAAGAACACGCTGATCTATTAAAACGAGTTCAAAAGTATCAGGAAAAACTGGCAGCTGGTGAAACAGTTTCTTTTGATGAGTTGTTGAACTTTTTAGCAAGCTGGCTCCTGGATCACACACTGGGTATTGATCAAAAATACGGACCTTTTCTGAGCCATCATACTGATTAATGTCAGCAGTTCCAACTGCGCGCCATCTGTTAATGAGTACGTACGTTGATGTTTATTTGGTATCATTCCCATTCTATCCTATTTTCAAGCCCATGAAAATGCTTAAGCGACTGCTCCTATTCATCCTGATCCTCTTCACATATCTCATCTTGAGAGAAATGCTCAATTTCTATGTTTTAGCCTATACAGCCAATCCGTATCTGGGCTATGCGGTACTGGTTATCCTGCTGGCAACCCTTACATATTTTGTGCTGATTCCTGTTTACAAAATCAGCCGGATGAGTGGTGATTCGGGACCCGTTCGGAAACGTAAAAAAGAACTTGAGTTGGTGGAGATGCGGCTCAACCGTGCTTTGAAAAACCCCCACCTCAAAAAGATCAGGTTTGAACATCCAAAATTCGGCTCTGCCATGGAACGTTATGAACAGACAACGGACGAACTGGCAAAACG
>JAOZSM010000347.1 GCA_029939675.1 Fidelibacterota bacterium | reverse complement strand
GGGCAGACGACACAACATATGTCTTTGTAATTTAGTACAGAAATGATGGTGTGGATATTGAGTTGGATCAAAGTGGCACACCCAGTATTGGATGGACTGAAGCTGGAGAGTGGCTCCGCTATACTATTAATGCAGGAAAAGGTGGTACCTATAGCCTCGAAATCGAAGTGGCCAGTCTGAATAGCTCGGGGTATTTAAGGCTTTTTATGGATGGGCAGCAGCTAAATCAAACAACCGAAACCCCTATTACAGGTGGCTGGCAGAATTGGCAAGTTATTCTGATAGACGATATAGCAATAAGTGCAGGTAGCCATTTGTTAACCTTTGAGATTATCGAGGCTGGTTTCAATCTGAGATCTATGGAATTTTCACTTGACTCAGCTTGGACAGATCCTGAATTCCCCAATATATTTATGCTTGGTCAAAATTACCCAAATCCTTTCAACAACTCGACCATAATTCCGATTCAAATCAATCAGCCCGCTATGCTTCAATTGATTATTTATAATCTGTTGGGTAGAGAAATTGATACTTATGATCTATCCACAAAATTAAAAGGACCTGCCCTGCTAAATTGGGATGGTTATGATGCAAATGGACAGATCTCTCCGGCAGGCGTATATTACTATCAGGCTATTGCCGATGAGGAAATGCAGGTAAGGAAGATGCTTTTTCTACCATGACGAGTTCTGGCAGACGCTTTTCGATCAACATAAATAAGAAGAAGTAGTATAAAATACAGGATGCAATCTCACTAAATATGAAGATTAACATGAGCCATATCTCGTGAAAATGCCTAAAATAATACCATTCATACTGTTGGCGCTTTGCTGTGGTCAATTGAAAGCTGTAGCCAATTTACCAGAGGGATATGCGTATGTCTTCCCACCACCAGCCGCCAAGTATGTATCCCCATCATCAACGATTATTCTACGCTTCATGAAAAATAATCCTGCTGCATTGGATAACCTCGATGATATGATAAGTGTTAGTGGCTCAAAAAGTGGTCTCCATTCAGGAAAAACTATTATTGCTTCAGATAATCAGACTGTAATTTTTACAGCTACCCACAATTTTGCCTATAAGGAAACGGTTAGTGTCACTATTGTACCTCACTATTCCGGCCATGTAGCAGAACAATTAAAGTCCCTGACATTTCGTTTTACGGTTTTGAATGTACCTGCAACACACAATTCTCAGACTAGCGATATTGACGATCCGTTCCCTGTATCTCAAATTAGAGCAACTACACGCGAGATACAAATTATGTCGAATGGTGTTTCAGTACCGGATGATTTTCCCCATGTTGATATTACAGAATTTAACAATCCATCTAGTGCTTATGTATTCCTGAATAATTGGGGACCACCAAACTACAACATCATTTTCAATACCTCAGGCGACCCCGTATGGTATTTGAAGACGGCTGATCGGCGACGAGATTTCAAACAGCAGCCCAATGGGTGGATCACGATGTTGGTGCCTAACGGGATTAATGGGTCGGGGATGGGACATGCCGCTTTTGATCAAAATTTTGAATTCATAAAAACATTTCATCCCCTAAATGACTATTATTCCGATGAACATGAATTACAGGTGCTACCTGACAATGGCTACCTGCTTATCGGTCGTCGAGAAACTGTTGTAAATATGAGTGAATATGTAACTGGCGGGAATCCATATGCCACAGTCCGAGAGACATGCATTCAGGAGTTTAATGCTGATGATCAGTTGATATTTATCTGGCGAGCTTGGGATCATTTTGATATACGGGATCTGGAATTGGAAAATCTGACCAGCAACTATATTCGATTCCCTCATATGAATGCGATTGATATTGATGAGGATGATCACATCCTGCTTTCCAGTCGTCACTTAAGTGAGATCACCAAGATTAACCGACTGTCTGGAGAGATAATCTGGCGGATGTGCGGAGTTCCAGATTCTCCAAACAATGATTTTGATTTTATAAACGATCCACTTTCAGGTTTTCGAAATCAACATTCGATCCGCTCCCTGGGGGATAATCATTACACCATATTCGATAATGGCAATCTGCATGATCCCCCAACATCCAGAGGAGTTGAATATGAAATTGACACGCTGTTGAATACGGCAACGCTGGTGTGGGAATTCCAAAATGATCAAAACAATGGCAATACCTATTACATGGGGAATGTCCAACGCTTAGCAAATGGTAATACCCACATCAATTGGGCAGTAGGAGATAATTTTCCAATTGCATCGGAAATTACAAGCGATGGAGGAACGGCATTTGAAATGTGGTTCGAAGATGGCTACCATTGCTATCGATCGTTTCGCTTCCCGTGGGAGGGTATTACCCAAGCTCCCTATCTGATATTAGAGCCTCAATTTGACAATTTGACCCTGCTTTTTAATAAATTTGGTGATCATCACGTTGAGTATTACAAGGTATATGGCGATACCATAAATCAACCAACAACCCTCATGGATACCTCCAGCCAAACCCTCAAAGAGTTAAGAAGTCTGGTATCGGGAAAACGTTACTATTTCAGGGTCACAGCAGTTGG
>JAOZSM010000113.1 GCA_029939675.1 Fidelibacterota bacterium | reverse complement strand
CTTAAGTCGTGGGCTGCTATGCACTTAAGAATGATTATAACCATTTCAATGGTTTCCTGTCTTTTTGGAAACAGCAGCTTTCTGGACAGACACTAATTACGGCTCGTACCTGCTTACAGCCCGGAAACCCCATTTCAGGGGCAGCCAGGTATAGAGGGTTGTGAGAATCACCACAAACACCACAATACTACCAATTAAAAATCCTGAGCCCTTGGACTGATAGAGACTAATCACAAAAACAAGGGCCGTTACCGATAGAGCCACATAGATCAGACTGAGAACTACTGCGATAATCCCACCATAACCACTACTGATTTTCATGGGGTTGGTCTCATTAAATTGAGCATAGACGGCCCCCAGGCCCAGAGAAAGGCTGATCAGTGCCAGACTGGTTAACAACATAAACCCGCTGGCCAGAATGGATATCTCCATACCTTGTCCTAAAAAATAATTAGAGGTCAGGGCTACGATCTCAGTCATGGTAAAAAGCACAAAGAAGGCAAACCAGAATTTCTCGATAAAAAGTCGCTTCATGGAGACCGGAGCAACCTGTATCATCCAGAGACTTTGACCCTCCATGCTGACCATGGGGTATACAAAGCGAGCGGTTAGGGCTGCCAGGATGAACCCGGTAAATCCAAAATTAAAGACGTAGATAGTTGTTCGCCAAAACGGAGCCAGGTCTCCAAAATGAATCTTGCCTCGAGACAGATTGATCAGGTAAACGGCAATAAAGAAGCCCATCAACAAAAATTGAACCCACTGCTGAGGGGTCCTTAGAAATTGGACCAGATCCTTGGAGATCAGGGCCTTGGTAGCAGACCTCATTCCGGGCCAGCTAAAAGTAAAAATCGAACTCATGGGTTTGAATTTGTTTTTGAGCCCCTGTCCTTCCATGATCTGATAGGTTCGGAAATAAAATTTGTCTGCTATTCCACTGATCAACTCCCAGCCCAACAGTGCCGTTGAAAGAAACAGCCCAGCAAAGAAAAGTCTTTCGGTCCAGGCCAGGCTTTGACTCCCCTGAAACAGCTCACTTAACCAGTAACTGGGGATAAATGGGAAGGGCGTACTTGATAAATTTGATAAATAACGACCCAGTGCCCGGAAGTTTCCCAGGCCCCCTCCCAGCATCGTATCCTGTTGACTGAAACTAAAGTACAAATAGAAAAGCCCTGTAAATACCAGCCCTAGCAGAAAAAACAGGGTCCGCATTTTTAAAAATCGGGAAAGAGAAACCAATAATATCAGGATGAGACTGGCTGATACGGTGGAAATAAATAAAAACGGCAGTATTCCTGCAAAAAAGACCACACCATATTGGATAAAAGACAAGCCCTGCAGTTCCCCGTATGCCAGGGTTAGGGGAATTCCTAGTATGAGGAGCGCCCACGAACTGTAGATCAAGTTTTCGATAAACTTCACTCGAAATATTTGCACGTTTTCCAGGGGCATTGTCATCAGAAAAGCAACTTCAGGTGAACGATAAAAAGTAGAAAAGCCCGTAATCAAATTAGATAGAACCAACAGGTAAAAAATAATTGACCAGCCCAAATAAAACAATCGATCCAGAAAAACCTCACCCAGTTCACCTTGGCGCAGCAGAAACTGACCGCCCATTAAAAACAACCTATAACCACCAACAATCAGCCCGGTGACAATCAAGCTTGAGACAAAAATTTCCAGACGCTTTCGCTTGAATACCCCAGAGAGGAATCCACGCATGTTTTGCTGTTTAACCCGGAAAAGGAGCTGGGCTTGTCGGGAAACTATTTAAGCGCCTCCATCTCTGTTTTCTTGCGCACTGAAATTGGAGCCTCATTGCTGGCCATTAAGAGCCTCTTCCTCTTCCACAATTCGCAGAAAACGTTCTTCCAGGTTTTCTTCTTTACCGGAGACAGACCGAAAAGAATCAACGGTACCAACCCCCAGCAGTTTTCCGCGATTAATAATGGCAACCCGGTCAGATAGCTCTTCGGCAACATTCAGGTTGTGGGTGGAAATAAACATGGTCACGCCATCTCGACTACGCTCCCGAAGCATGTCTTTAATGATTCGAGCGGTTTTGGGATCCAGGCCCACCATGGGCTCATCGATAATCAGAATCTCCGGTTCATGCAGAAAAGCTGAAGCAAAAGCCAGGCGTTGTTTCATGCCTTGAGAATAGCCGGAAATTCGATCGCCCAGCCATTCAGACATAAACAAGCGTTCCGTTAAACGTGTTTGTTCCTCTTGAATTTTTGCGCTTTTCATGGAATACAACTGGCCCACCATGGTAAGCAACTCAAAGCCTGTTAAATGTTCATATAAAAAAGCGGAATCCGGCACATAACCAATGATGGACTTGGCCTTTTGAGGCTCTTTTTGAATATCAATACCATTCATATGAATGGTACCAGATGTGGGCGTCATCAGACCTACCATCATTTTGATCGTAGTCGTTTTTCCGGCACCATTGGGACCCAGAAAACTAAAGAGTTCACCTTTTTCAATGTGGATCGACAGGTCGTTTACTGCTAATGTGGTTTCAAACTGTTTATGAAGCTGTTCTAGTTTTATCATATGAGTTTTTTTCTATACTCTATTCTTGTTGATAGTACTGATGTAACATCCAGACTTTTGGTTGGCTTACTCTGTATTCTGGCCTTTTAAATAGATCCCGATCTTTTGGTCTTCTTCCATGATATGGTTAATGACCCATTTATTCACCAACTGTCTAAAGTTGCTAAGAATCTCTCCCATGTGATGTGATTTCGTTAAGTAATGGTTCATATCAGCGATTATGAAAGCATGTTTTTCGTGGTGGGCATCGACTTCCGTAATTTGCTTTGCCCGGGTGATGATAAATCCACTTCAAAATTAGCCGATTCCAGCCATTTCTGAATATTCGGCATATTTGTCTAACACTATGTGTCGTATTCCGGCATGGATTCCTTTACGGAGATGGGGATCAATCTTGATCAGGGCAAAAGCTGCTTTCCGGGCCTCTTTCAAAATATCGCCATCCCATAGGATATTAGCAATCTTCAGAGCAGGTAGTCCAGATTGACGGGTTCCGAATATATCTCCAGCACCGCGGAGACGCAGATCTTCTTCGGCAATTTTGAAGCCGTCAAGCGTTTCCACCATGATATTCAGCCGATCAATGGAATCCGGACTCATCTTCCGGTGCACCAGGACACAAACCCCGCGGTGCTGACCACGACCAATTCTACCCCTGAGCTGATGAAGTTGCGCTAAACCAAAGCGCTCAGCATTTTCAATAAGCATGACGGTGGCATTAGGAATGTCAATCCCCACTTCAATCACTGTGGTACTTACTAATAACTGGATCTCATTGCGGGAAAAAGCCTGCATGATGGCTTCTTTTTCATCCGCACTCATCCGTCCGTGCAGTAGGGCAACCTGGAACTCTGTGAACAGGGCTTTAAACTTCTCAAAGCCAAGAGTGGCGGCTTCCAGATCAATTTTTTCTGACTCCTCGATAAGCGGATAAACCACAAAAGCCTGGCGGCCAGCCTGGATCTCATCCTGGATAAATTTATGGACTTTGGGGAGAATGTGTACATCTACTTTACGGGTAATGATCTTTTGTCTGCCCGCTGGAAGCTCGTCTATGATCGATACAGAAAGGTCACCAAAGAGCGTCATGGATAACGTTCTGGGAATTGGGGTAGCCGTCATAACCAAGACATCGGCCTCAGCTGCTTTCTCCAGGAGCTCACCTCGTTGGAGCACACCAAACCGATGCTGTTCATCAATGACCACAAACTGCAGGTTTTTGAAGTGCACCTTGCCCTGGATCAAGGCATGGGTTCCAATGGCCACATGGTAGTAACCTTCTTTCAGCGCTTTACGTAGATCACGTTTTTGGGCCGCTGTTTGGGAACCCGTTAGTAAGACCACCCGGATAGGAGTGCCCTCAAAAAACTTAACAGCATTCTTGAAGTGTTGTTCAGCAAGAATTTCGGTGGGGGCCATAATCGCTGTCTGATAACCATTTCCGGCTGCGATGGCCGCTCCCAGAAGACTGATTACTGTTTTTCCCGAACCCACATCACCTTGCAAAAGACGATTCATGGGGTGCGAAGACTTAAGATCTTCCCAGATCTCAGTCATAACTCGCTTTTGGGCTTTAGTCAACTCAAAGGGTAATTTCTCATATTGAGAGGCTAGATATTCACCATAACCTTCAAACCGATTCTGTTTGACCGTCTCAGTCTGACTCTGGCGTCTGATGGCCAGGAGTAATTGCATAAAAAATAGTTCGTTGAATTTCAAGCGGTGGCGGGCTTGCTTGAGAGCTTCCATGTCCTCCGGAAAATGAATATCGCGGATGGCTTCACCAAGCCCCATGAGTTTATAGCTTTCCAGCATTTCTTTGGGTAGAAACTCTGGAAGTCCACTTTCAATACCCTCCATAAGGGGATATAAAAGTCGCCGGAATCCGCGACTATCAAGACCGGCAGACTGAAGTTTTTGTCCCGAAGGATAAAGTGGGACAATAATGCCGGTGTTGATGGGATTGGTACCCTCTTCAGAGAGAATATCAAAGTCCGGGTGAACCATTTGAAAACCACCGTAGAAATCAACTTTTCCGCTGACGGCGATGATATCACCTTTTTTAAAGCGTTTTTGGATCCAATGGGCTCCGTTGAACCAGCGACACTTCAAAAAGCCTCTTTCATCAGCCACCACCATTTCAAAATAGGAACGGCGGCGTCCCCGAACCATTTTGGCACCAGTGACCTTACCCACAATCGTAGCCTGGGCATCTTTTTGCAGATCTGTTGTAAAAGTTATGGTAGAACGATCAAGATAACGGCGGGGGAAATGTTCCAGCAGGTCGCCCCTGGTGAAGATACCAATTTCAGCCAAAGCCTCAGCCTTGCGAGAGCCCACTCCCTTCAGAGAACTGATCTGAGTTTCAAGATTCATGGAAAATCAATTTAGTAGATAGTTTGCAATTTGGAACCGCGAATTACGCTAATTTCACAAATTGGGGGGGTGCCAAATTAAACTTAGCGTACATTCGTGGAATTAGCGGTTAAATACAAGATCGTTAATAAGCTTCAATCCCCAGGAATTGAAAATACTCACCACAGATATAGTTAAAGTCTCGCAGGGTGTCCAGATAGCGATTTTCGTATTGCAGACTCTCTACCCTGGTGTTGACCAGCGCCCGGAAGACCTGGAGATAATTGTCCACGGTTTCAGTGCCCTTGAGAAAATTTGCCAGCTTAATGTCATGAATCTGTTGTTTTGAAGCAAGACTGCGTCCTGAACTGATAACCTGTTCCTTTTTGGTAAGCAGGGTGGCTTTCTTGCGCGTGATCTCTGAAGCCATTTCTAATTGACGGTCTTCCATGGTCATCTCAACCTGCAAAATATCAGCTTGTGCTTTAAGGATGGTGTTTTTGATGATAGCGCTATCAAACCGCTTGATCTGGATTCCCGTTCCTGCTGTGTAAAAGGGAGCATAGTCAATATTATTGATCTTGTCCAGATAGTTGTAGCGGCCATCGATTGATAGAAAGATGTCCCATTTCCCCTTTTCTGCCAGTTTCTTTTTTTCCAGGGCATTTTCCCGGATTAACTCCAAAACCTTGAGCTCGGTATCGTTTTGAATCGCTTTTTGTAATATTTCATTGTAGGAGGCAGTAACATAGTATTCACCGTAATACCCTCGCTGGTCAAAATCCAGATCAATCGGCTTCACCGCATACAACTCGACAAAGTCCGCACCGATCCAGCGCTTCATTTCGATGAGAAGGGACTCTACTTCTACCTGCCAGCCCTGCACTCTGGAGGTAAGCGCATTAATTTCATCCTCCAGCTGCTGTTGCTCAAAAGTTCTCCCTATTAATTCAGGACTGTTTTTAAGTTTGATCAGGTCAGCCTTGTATTGCTGCATGCGCTCTAGAATTTTGGCTCTGGGGACATAGTCATAGTACATTTCCAAGGCATTTTTAATGGTATTGCGAATCGTGTTTACGTAATCCAGCTGGGCGCTGTATAGCTCGTTTTCTTCAAAAGTGCGCTTGATAATGCGCTTCAATTTGCGGTTTGAGCTAAACAGGGGGAACTGGATCTCGGTTTTAACAAACTGGGTGGTTTCGTCTGAAAACTCACCACCCCAAAGCGAACTATTGCCAAGAGAAGCCCCAATTGAACTCCCGTCAAAGTATTCTTTTTGCACACCTACCGTAGTTTCGGATTCATATTCCTCATTTGTGTTGGTTTCAAGGCTGGAACTCAAGTTCATCGGTGTGAATTTGGAATACTCACTTTCAAACAGTTTGAAGTTATAGCGGGCAGACTCCAGTTTGTACTTAGCAGCTTTGATCCGGGCACTGTTTTCCAGGGTCAGCTGCATGATCGTTTCGGGATAAAGGGCCTGCTCAGTCAGGTTCTCTGTTTGGCTATACCCTACAACAAAAACAAAGTTCAACACGATAAGTTTAAATAATCTGGATGTCATTAATTTCTCCCGGGACTGTTCTGCTTACATGATCTACTGAAAATCAATTTAATTGGAGTGCGGCAAATCGGAACTGCGAATTTCGCAAAAGGAGTGTCTTGGTGAGACTAAGACTGCGTATTTTACGACTCTACGTCCGTAAAAGAATTGACCTACTGGTTTTCCTAATCTTCATTTTTGATTTTCGTTTTGCTTAGCTTGGCGAATCACCCTGCCAGCAATCTGGGCTAGATATTTTTCCGGGTGAGCCATAGACTCTTCTTGGGAAATTGCGCTTTCACTGAGACTATAAACTGAGTCTATCCCGTGTTTATAGACTATTTCAAAGTTCTCGCCCTTTTGCCCTGCGATAGCAACTACTGGAACCGAAAAGGCCTTGGCGATCCGGGCAACAGCTACTGGTAATTTCCCATGGATGGTCTGATGATCAATGCAGCCTTCACCGGTTATGACCAGATCGATGGTGTTTGTTTCAAATAACTGTCTAAACCCGATCAGGTCCATCATCAGGTTTGCTCCTGAATGCATTTTTCCATTCAAAAAGGCCAACAGGCCAGCACCAAAACCACCTGCTGCTCCAGCGCCGGGAATTGATTTCACAGATCGCTTAAAGTGTTGTTCAACAACAGTATTTATATGTTTCAAAGCATTTTCCAGACCAGGCAATGCCTCAGTAGTAGCTCCTTTTTGAGGTGCATAGATCTGGGTTGCGCCATTTTTGCCAAGGAGTGGATTATCTACATCAGAAGCGATTAGAAATTCAACTTCATCAAGCTGTTTAAGCCGCTTACTGGTATCGATATGATCCACTCGGGCTAATTCACTGCAACCAAAGCCAATTTCAAGCCCCTGGTTATCTTTAAACGAAAAGCCCAGGGCTTGCAGGGCCCCCACTCCGTAATCATTGGTTGCGCTACCACCAATCCCCATAATGATCTGCCGACAACCCTGCTCCAGAGCATTTTTGATCAACTCACCTGTTCCATAGGTCGTAGTAAGTGCCGGATCTTTTTGATCAGTTGAAATAAGCGTAAGTCCAGAAGCTTCAGCCAGCTCGATCACAGCTGTTTGCTCGTCTCCTAAAATACCGTAACGAGCTATAATCTGCTCACCCAGAGGATTCAGAACCTCCAGGGAAACATAACGTCCACCAGTATTTAGAACCAGAGCTTCAACGGTTCCTTCGCCACCATCCGCCAGATGAACCTTGATAACCTTCAATTCGGGATCTTCTTTAAGAATTCCTTTTTCAAGGGCATCGCAAACAGCTTTTGAGTTGATGGAACCCTTAAAAGAATCTGGTGCAACAAGAATAGTTTTTAGCCGTTTCAGGTTAAAACCTCAAGGAAAGACAACTCAGCCCGCCATCCAGTTTTTGGAATTCAGACATGTCCAATTCAATCACTGAATATCCAGCTGCCTCAATCTTGCGGTAGGCCTTTGGGAAACCTGCTGGAATGAGAACCTGGTCATTGACCCAGATACAATTGGCTGCATAGCTTTCTGTTTTGGGAATATGGATCAGGTCAAATGTTTGAAATTCGGGTTTAGTCAGAAACTCACCGCAAACCACCAGATTGTTGTTTTCCAGGTAGGCCACCCCCGTTTTGAGGTGTAAAACATCTTTTAATTCAACCACAGAACCACTAAGCCCATATTTCCCAAGAAAACTGATGATCTGTTCTGCCCCGGCAGGATCTGTTCGCTCTGATAATCCAATATAGTAGTGCGTATCAACCATCATGATATCGCCGGCATCTACGGTTCCCGGGGCTCGAACTTCTTCGATGTTGGTATAGTATTCTCTGACCACCTGTTGCATCTCAACTGTTTCACCTTTTCTGGAGGAAGCACCCGGATTCGTTATAATAGCGCAGTGGGGCGTAAGCAGGGCCACGTCTTCTACAAAAGTGGAGTCTGGAAAATCTTCATCTGCAGCCAAGACCTGGACCTCCAGACCACATTTTTCCAAAGCCTGAATATAGGCCTGGTGCTGTGCCAGGGCTTTTTGAAAATCCGGGACTCCCAGGCCAGCACTGGTCAAACCATTAACCAGACTGTGGCCTGGTTTTCTGACGATTGCATTACTGAACACCTGCTTCACTTCCTTTCTGCTTTCCCCCAGATATATTTTTCCTGATCAATTCTCAGTTTGACGAGCCTCAACTACTTCCCCGGCTACTTGCTGGAAGAATGCTTGCGCAGTAAGGACTGCCAGGGAGAACAGTACGCGTAAATAGCTATTCACTTATCTTACCGCTAGCAGGATTGGCAGTCTGGCGTTGTCGTTATAATTCAGGGCTTTGTGCTCACTGGAGTAGAGTGCAACGGAGGAACCGCCATCGAGATTAACAAAATTTACGCTCTTGTCTTTAAAGATATCCATCGCCAAAATAACCTTCGCCAAGTCTTCAAGACTGACGGTCTCTCTGGTTATAAGCAGGTATTTATATCCATCCTCGTCATATCCTAATAAGGTTCTCAGGTGGGATCCCCGACCATTGATCGATGCCTCAATTGCGGCATGAGTGATGGAGCTATTTTCAATTACTGTGGGACCGGTCTGAAACTTGACACAATCTCTTTCAGTTGAGGGCTGGAATGCCTGCAGGGATTGAAACTCCATTTTTTCAGTGCTAGTATTATAGGAAACGACACAGGAAAGCTGACGATCCTGCTTAACGGGTGTAACCTTAAGTTCATCAATGGACAGCCAGCCGGCATGTTCAAAGCCGGTGATAACAAAATCAAAATAGGATCCGTTAACGATGAAGCGGTAGCCCTTTTCTCTGGCAACAGATGTCAGGGAACGGAACCCCTTAGGAGCGTACAGAAATTCAATTGGTCCCCCCACCTTCAAGATGGTGATTCCAAACTCTGGCTGATCATGAATAGTCACATCACTTTGAGGAATTGTTGAATTACGGGAGGAATCGACCTGTTGGGATACACGATAAGTTTTCCCGCTCCAGGTGGCACAGCCTGAGAAAAGCGCAAAAACCACAATAAGGACGACACCTGGCCTGGCTCTTTTTATCATTATTAATACCTTATCAAGACGATTATAAATACAAAACCTGGCTTATATAATATTGTTAACCCCCTGTAAAAACCATACAATTAAATTTTCCCTTAACCACTGATCTGTTGTATTCAATCTTGACGGCTTCGCAAAAAGTATATGATAGAA
>JAOZSM010000346.1 GCA_029939675.1 Fidelibacterota bacterium | reverse complement strand
GCGAGTCCATGAGTAGCATAACATCGCGACCTTCATCTCTGAAATATTCAGCAATTGCAGTTGCAATAAGAGCTCCCTTTACCCGAACCATGGCAGCTTGATCTGAGGTTGCTACAATGACAACCGACCGTTTTAAGCCTTCTGGCCCAAGATCCCGTTCTATAAACTCCCGTACTTCACGACCACGTTCACCGATAAGCGCGATGACATTGACTTCGGCTTCCGTGTAACGTGCAATCATCCCCAACAGAACACTTTTACCAACTCCTGAACCAGCAAAGATTCCCACACGTTGACCACGTCCGATTGTTATTAAACCATCAATGCTACGGACGCCGGTGGGCAGGATATCGCGAATGCGTTCTCTTTCCAGCGGATTAGGTGGCTCATTGTAAACCGGTTGGCGTTTTTCGGAATAAATTGGTCCTTTTCCATCTAGTGGATTACCAAGTCCATCAATGACGCGTCCCAGTAACTCTGGTCCAACTTCTATGGATAAAGGACGGGGGCTTCGTTCGACCCGGCTTCCCGGTGCAATACCCACTGTTTGATCCAGAGGCATGAGCAATACTTTTTCACCTTTGAATCCAACGATCTCAGCCCGAATAATCTCCCCTCTACTGGTATGTACTTGACACAATTCTCCCATGGCAGCTCCAGGTAATGAAGCTTCGATGACCAGACCCACAACATTGGACACTTTCCCATCCAGCCGGATCATTGAGCCTGCCTGGATCAGTCTGTTATAATCAGCAAATTTATTTAATAGCTGCTGCATCAGATCCTGCTAAAACCTTTTCCATATTCTCTAATTGGGCTCTTATAGTACTGTCTACCAAAAAGTCTTCAGTCTCCAACTTACATTCACCGGCTTTTATTTGGGGATTAGGAATAAACCTGAGATTTTCTTTTCGGGTTACGTTGAGTGATTTAAGAATGTCAATTCCAGTTATCCACTCCAACTGAGAAACATTAACTTGCACAACTGCTCTAGTCTGGGTAACTGTTTCGTTTAGAACCCTTTGTACTTGTCCCAAAAGAATTTCGTTGGCTCGGTCATCAATTGATAATTCCCTCTCAATTACTTTTTCTGCAGCACCCAGGGCCAGCTTCAGAAGCGGTCCGGACAGATGTTCCAGGGTGTCACTAAACTCTCCGTGAATAGCTTGAATATTGTCACTGAATTCCTGATTTAACTGAGCAAATTGTTTTCGGGCTTCGCCCTTGGCGATGTTTTGGCCTTCCTGGTAGCCGGCTTGATAAGCTTCAGACCGGGCTTTTTGTAACTCAGCCTCTAATATTTTAATGCGATCCGTATGAGCTTTAAGCTCCCGGTCACGACCCTCATCGTTCATTTCCCCGCCAAGGATCAGCGCCAATTCCTGATCCTGCTCATCGAGGCTTAATTCACCATCAGTGTGATCATACAGCGGGTGCACACTTTTCAGGCGATGTTTGAGGACCATGACATCCATTATTCAATGACCTCTTCTTCTTCACCGCGGCTGATAGTGATTTCCCCATCGGCCTCAAGCTGGCGGACAACATCCAGTATTTCTTTTTGAGAATTCTCTACGTCGCGAACCCGAACTGGTCCGAGATATTGCAGCTCATCCTTCAGCATATCAGCTGCCCGTTCTGACATATTTCGGAAGATCTTCTCTTTTAAGTCTTCGCTGGTGGCTTTCAGAGCCAAGGCCATGGTGTTGGAATCAATATTTTTAACAATGTTCTGAACTGCAGCATCAGGTAAGCTATTGATATCCTCGAAAAGGAACATCAGGCTGGCGATCTCATCAAACAGATCAGCATCCCGTTCCTTGAATGCATCAAGAATATTCTTCTCAGCGGACCGTGAGGTTGAATTTAGAATATCAGCTACAGCTTCTGCTCCACCTGTCTTACTCAGATCTCCGCCAAATACTGTCCCGATCTGGTCTCTCAGCACTTCTTCGATTTCTTCGATCAACTCTGGAGAAGTTTTTTCCATGGTTGCCAATCGAAATGCAATTTCACTCTGACTTTCCTGGGGAAGTTCAGACATAATACTAGCTGCTTGAGCTGCTTTTAAATTTGCCAAAATCAGAGCGGCAGTCTGGGGATGTTCATTCTGCAAAAAGTTCAGTAATTGTTTATCATCCACGGTCTGTAAAAGATAGAAAGCACTTACTTCTGTGGTGGCTTCTACTCGTTTGAGAATTTCCTCTGCACGTTTATGTCCGTAAGCCGATTCCAAGACATTCTTGGCATAGTTAAGTCCCCCCTGCACGATAAATTGGTTCGCCTGCATCAGTTGATAGAACTCTTCAATGACGTTTGATAGTACTTCCGCAGGAACGTTGCGCAGAAGTGCAATCTCCACAGAAACTTTTTCGATCTCTTTGTCATTGAGGCTTTTCATGACTGCAGCAGCATTGGAAACACCCATGGCAATCAGAATTAATGCAGCTTTCTCAATATTCTTGAGTTGCTGTTGGGGAGTCGCAGGTGCTGATTTTTCTTTCGGCATCTCAGGTCTACCTATGTTGGGGTGTCATCCAGGTGCGCAGGAGTTTTGCAGTATCTTCAGGAT
>JAOZSM010000112.1:2402-9715 GCA_029939675.1 Fidelibacterota bacterium | reverse complement strand
GAAACTGGAAACTGGGTGAAATGCCAGTTCTGAAATCGTTAATTGGTATTCCTTGTTCTTAAAATAAATCAAATATCGAACAAAGATTAACGAATGCTAATTTGAGAAGTCTAAAACCTCTGCGTCTTAGCATTTTGCCTATCAGGCGTAGTTTAGCGAGAGAAAAAAATCAGCGAGGGAACTTGACGGTACTATCGAGGACCATGGTCACAGGACCCTCATTCATGATGTGAACCTGCATGTTGGCACCAAACTCCCCTTTTTCAACTTGAATATCTTTGAGCCAGAGTTGGTCCATGAAATGTTCATAGAGCGGAATGGCTTTATCTGGTTTTGCTGCTTTGGTGAAACCGGGACGTCGACCTCGTTTGTAATCTGCTAATAAGGTGAACTGGGATATGACCAACGCTTTTCCATCCACTTCTCTGATGGAAAGATTCATCTTTTCCTGATCATCTTCAAAGATACGTAAGCTTACGATCTTTTCGGCTAGCCAATCCGCATCTCTAACATCATCATCACTAGCTACACCAAGGAGAATTACCAGGCCGGTTCCAATTTTACCTCGAGATTTTTCATGAACCTTAACTTCACCCTCACTGACTCTTTGAATTACAGCGATCATCTGATACTTTCTACTTTTGCAGTTTATGTGGACAGTATAAGATGGGTTGTTTGGGTGATCTTTGAAAACGAAAAATGGATATTAGCAGGCTTACTATTCGTGCAATTAGCGTAATTAGCGGTTAAAAATAACTCATTTCAACCAGGCATTATCCTCGCCAAAGAGTTCCCGCAGATTTCGAAGAAAACTACGGTTGGCTGAAACCCGAATATTGCGAGCCAGCATCTGGCGTTCCCGCTTCTCACCTTCTCGCAAATGGAAAATCAGGTTGCAGGTGCCGGAATAGCGACGAGCTAAATTTTGCATTTCGTTAACATTGCCGTCGGGAACAGTATTGGGATCAAAGGCAACGTGGACTTCCCGAGCGTATTCATTTTGGGCTTCTTCCAAGGGAATAACCTTGTTCACTAGCACCTTTACATCTTCATCACTGCGTTTGGAAATCTTGCCTTCCATGAAAACCAGAGCATCATTGGTGATATACTCTTTATATTTTTCAAAGGTAGTTGAAAAAGTGAGGGCTTCCACAGACCCATCCAGACCATTTAAAGTAAAGAAAGACATTTGCTTATTTCGTCTGTCATAGTGGATCTTCATGGCTGAGATAATTCCACCTACCCGAATATCCTGCTCGTCTCTTACGGCAGTCAGGTCAACCAAGTCCAGAGTTGAAAATGTTTTGATCTCATTTTCAAACCCCTTAAGAGGATGTCCAGTGAGATAAAATCCAATGTACTCCCGCTCCCGATTGAGCAGGTCCATGTTATTCCAGGATGGTGCTTCACTGAGCTCAGGTTCCCGGATCATGGCAGATTCGCCGCCACCGCCACCGAATAGATCGGTCTGGTTGGTGTTTTTCAGGGTTTGGACTCGTTGACCATGATGAACAGCCATTTCTACACTAATAAATTTTTCCCAACGGGCACCTGGAACGGTATCCAGTGACCCACTGCCCACGAGAGCTTCAATAACCCCCTTATTCAGGTTTTGAGATTCAACTCTTGAGCAGAAGTTAAACATGGTTTCAAAACGCCCGTTTGCCTCACGCTCTTCCATAATGGCTTCAGCGGCTTTAGTACCCACCTTCTTAATGGCGTTTAGGCCATAAATGATACTTTTGTCTTTACCGGGAGAGAAATGGACAAAACTCTGGTTGATATCAGGGGGAATTGTTTCAATACCCAGTTTGCGGCATTCTGCCAGAAGCTTTTGAATCTTATTGGTATCGCCTGTTTCTGAGCTCAGGTTGGCAGCCATGAATTCTACTGGATAATGAGTCTTCAGATAGGCTGTTTGGTAAGCAATGACGGAATAGGCTGCTGAGTGACTTTTGTTAAAGCCGTATTCAGCAAATTTCTCAATCAAGTCCCAAATCTTTGTGGATAATTTTTCATTGATGTCGTGGGCTTTGGCCCCTGAGATGAACTCTCCCTTCATCTCATCCATGAGTGCTTTGATCTTCTTACCCATGGCCCGCCGCATGAGATCGGCTTTGGAGAGTGAGAACCCGGCGATCACTGAGCCCATCTGCATGACCTGTTCCTGGTAGACAATAATCCCGTAGGTATCCTTCAGGATGCTCTCCATTAAGGGATGGAGGTAACTGACCTTTTCTTCACCATGCTTTCGGGCAATAAAGGTGTTGATGTTGCCCATGGGACCCGGTCGATACAGGGCATTCATGGCGATAAGGTCATCCAGAACAGTGGGTTTAAGCTTCTTCAAATATTCACGCATACCAGTAGATTCAAACTGGAACAACCCAATGGTAAGACCATCAGCAAAAAGCTTATAAACAGCCGGGTCATCCATGGGAATATTGGCAATATTGATATCAATATTCTGAAACTTTTTAATCAGATCAACGGCCTCCTGAATAACGGTAAGCGTTCGGAGCCCAAGAAAGTCAAATTTGATCAAGCCGACATCTTCAATGGCTTTCATGTCGTACTGACTGGTAACGGAGCCATCTTTCGCTGATTTATAAAGCGGAATATAATCAGTCAGTTTTCCAGGGGCGATGACCAAACCAGCGGCGTGTTTACCGGCATTACGATTCATGCCTTCCAGCACTTGAGAATAGTCAAAAAGCTTGGTGTGAACTTCATCCAGTTCGGAGGCCTGTTTCAATTCAGGACTTTTTTTCAAGGCCTGGGGCAGTGTAATACCCAATTCTTCCGGAACCAGTTTGGCGATCCGGTCTGTTTCCTTAATGGGCACTTCCAAAACGCGACCCACATCCCGGATAACAGCCCGGGCTTTCAGCTTATTAAAGGTAATGATCTGAGTGACCGATTCTTCACCAAAGCGACGGCGCATATAATCGATGACTTCTTCTCGTCGATCATAACAAAAATCGATATCGATATCGGGCATACTGATGCGGTCAGGGTTCAGAAATCTCTCAAAAAGAAGATTGTATTGAAGCGGATCAAGATCAGTGATGCCCAGTGAGTAGGCCACCAGGCTACCAGCAGCTGACCCACGACCGGGACCGACAGGGATACGTTGTTGCTTGGCATAATTCACAAAATCATGGGTGATCAAAAAATAACCGGGGAAGCCCATTTTCTTGATGACACCCAGTTCATATTCGAGCCGTTCTTTGTATTTGGAGTCAATCTCTTTGACCCGGCGCTCCAGGCCTTCCCACGTGAGATTATCAAGATGATCATTGAGGGAAAGACCTTCCGGAATAGGGAACTCCGGCATATGATTGACACCAATTTCCAATTCAAAATTACACATTTCACTAATTCGAAGGGTGTTTTCAATGGCTTCCGGGACATCTTTAAATAGTTCCACCATCTGTTCGGAGCTTTTGATGTAGATATCCTTGGTGTCGTACTTCATGCGCTTGGTGTCACTCACATATTTACCACGACCGATGCAGATCAAGGCATCGTGCGCCAAATGGTGATCAGCACTGACATAATGAGCATCATTGGTAGCCACCAGGGGAATACCAGTGTCCTTGGAAATTTTTCGGATGACCTCTCGAGCAATTGCCTCACGCTCGAATTCCTGACCATCTAGAGTGAAATGCCGTTGTAGTTCAAGAAAGAAATTTCCACGACCGAAAATTTCATCATACTCAAGAGCCTGTTCTTTAGCACGATCATAATCTCCGCGACTGGCATGGTAGGTCACTTGGCCACTCAAACAGGCTGAGGATGCAATCAATCCATCAGAATATTGGCGAAGCAGGTCCTTATCAACACGAGGGGTAAAATAAAAGCCGTCCAGATAAGCCATGGAGGTCAATTTTAATAAATTGCGGTACCCTGTGTTGTTTTTAGCTAGCAGGACGAGGTGATAAGCTCTTTTTCCTTCAGTAGGGGTCCGTTTTTCAGTATGGAGACCAGGGGCAACATAGGCTTCCATGCCGATAATTGGTTTAATTCCAGCTTTTTTTGCGGATTTATAGAATTCGACGGCACCAAACATGTTGCCGTGATCAGTCAGTGCAAAACTCTTCATTTCCAATTCTGAAACTTTGGCAATTATCTGATCAATACGGGCCGCACCATCCAGGAGTGAATAGTGTGAATGGTTATGAAGATGAATGAAGTCGGACACTAGATTTCCTTTTTGGACTTTTTAAAAGTCTCTCTCGCAGAGAGCGCAGAGGCACAGAAAGATATGGAGTAAATCTTGCCGCAGGTGCTTGTACTTAAAGACAGATGGGAATAAGCTAAGCTCATTTGGTTACTCTTTGTGGGATATCAAAAGACTCCAAGTTGAAGAAAAGAGCCGTACAACGAAGCATTATATATAAAATCATATCTGCTCACTACCTTTAATTCGAATTGCCAGGTTAAACATTTCAATATGCCATGGATATCATATAGATGGGCAACATGCTTCAGCTTAATAACACTTTGCGTCTCTGCGTTCTCAGCGAGAGGATATTTACGACCTGGGACAATTCAACTAAGTCGACCTACCAAGATAGAGTGCAGCCAGTCCAACAAAAATATTGAGTTTTAAAAATAATTGTATCCGGCTGTAATTTTTTTTGCCAGGATATTTCCAAAGGATGAAGGCGCAGAGGATCAGAGGCAGATTGATCCCAACTAGAACCAACCAGAGATAAATGGTTGTATAGGGCCCTAAAACAAAAGGTAATAGATCCAAGATCACAAAAACTACAATCAGAAAAATTGAAAAATTAACGGTAGCAGATTCGCCCCATACCAGTGGTAGAGTCTTTGCGCCGGACTTTTGATCACCTCTCATATCTTCAAGATCTTTTACAATTTCTCTGATTAGAGTAAAACCAAAAGCCAGGGCGGCCATAATCAAGGTCGTAGTGATATGATTAAAAGCGGCGCCAACATAAATGAATGCTAAGCCCAACATAAAAGATACAAGCAGATTTCCGATAAGAGGTTCCCGTTTCAGTCGAACGCTATAGGCTACTAAAAGCGTAATTGAAAGGGGACCGGCAATAAAAAACGTAGACCAGGAAATTAACCCCGCAAAAAGCACTCCGACTGCAAATAGAATAACAGTGTATATCCATGCCGCGCGAACAGTCATGCTTCCGGCAGGGAGAGGACGTTCAGGCCGATTAACCCGATCAATGTCCATATCAAAAATATCATTAATGACATTTCCGCCACCGTTGATGGCCAAGACTGACAGGATGAGCAAGGCTAAGGTAGAGGTTTGGTTGAGCTCACCAAGAAAAGCCGTTGTTAACAGCACGGCCAAGAATGCCTGTAGCAGATTTAGGGGACGTAATATTTTTAGCCAACTGAGCATGCTGGAAACTAATGATGATACAATACCAATTAAACCTCATAATGCGCGGTATAAATTAGTTGCTGATTAAATATTATTCCTTCTCGTAGAATTTTGACCTATACTTAGCCACTGTTTTAAGCTGGATAATTTTTAGGAGACAAAATGGATAAATTCTTAACAGCAGCCATTGAAGAAGCCCGAAAAGGCTTGGCCGAGGGGGGGATACCCATTGGATCAGTGCTGGTTATAGATGGAGAAATAGTTGGTCGTGGTCATAATCAACGCGTTCAAAAAGGCAGCGCCATTTTACATGCCGAGATGGATTGTTTTGAGAATGCCGGACGAATCAAAGCGAAGGACTATCAGCGGGCAACCTTGTACTCGACCTTATCACCCTGCGATATGTGCAGTGGAACAGCTTTACTTTATGGAATCCCCAAAATTATAATTGGTGAAAACCAGACTTTTCAAGGACCTGAAGAGTACGTACGATCACGCGGGGTGACTGTCGAAGTTGTCGATAATCAGGAATGTAAACAGCTGATGGAAGCTTTCATTAAAGCTAAGCCGGAACTTTGGAATGAAGATATCGGTGAATGATTAGGAGTAAATGTCTTTGAACAAAAATTTGCAGAAGTGTAATTCAGCCTAAGGGGATAATAATAATGAGCGAAAAAAAACAATCAAAGGTTATACGGGCAATTCTGATTATAGTCTTTTTGCTAACGGTTTTATTCACCCTGCTTAGTGGTGTGGGTACTTATTGTGCAGCGTTTAAAACTGAACAATATCCCAGTATGGCCGCTTTGCTACCCTATCAATTGCTATATCAGGTATTAGTTGTTGCCAGTGTCAGTATTGGTCTTTGGGGTCTTTGGGTCTTTGTGGAACTCATTCGCAGAAAAACAAATGCATATCGCAATGCTATTGCAGTATTGAGTCTGGGGCTGTTAGCTGGCACCATTCAGATGATCACATCAGAAATAGCGCGGGGCAATTCAATTCCGGTAAATTTTCGAGTTTACGTTACTCTGGTCACGCTGTTATTTTTTTTATTTTCCTGGTGGAGGGTAAAGGGAGCATTGATTGGTCTGGTAGAACCAGGTAAAAAACCCAGTCCCGCCCTGGCTGCTTTGGGATCTGCTCTGGTAGCTGGTGGGATCCTCACACTAACAACACATCTCTGGGTTGGGGACAGCCATTTTGCAGAAAATGGCTATAATTGGGTTTATGATCTTAAGGGATATCTGTTAGTCTTTGGTAGTAGTCTGATTTTGTCAGGAACCGGTTTATGGCTGGTTGCCTTCCTACGAAAAGTAAAATTAGCGAGTTTACCAGAAATTATCCCAAAGACCTGAAGGCTTTCAGGGAAAAAACTATTCGTATTAATTCGTGAAGATTAGTGTTATTCGTGTCTAAATGTAATAACGACTGACTATTTAAAACTGAATACGCCCTGTTTCCAGAAGATCCAACTACTGAACAATAAAGCAGAACCGATACTGATATCCAGCGTGGCTACAGAAACCAGGAACACATAATTTCCTTGGGATGCACGTGAAAGAAATGAACCAAGCAGGATCATCATGACCAGGGCAATAAAAAACTGGTAGCGGTAGAATTGCCACAATTTAGGTGAATCCAAAGCATCGATTCGAGCCATATTCTTCTTACAGCTCCTGATAAAAATGAAGCGGGTTTTAATAATCCCCACAATAATCCCGGCAATCCAGGAAATACTCTGCCCCAGCTTAGCTGGCTCCAGGTCTTGAGCAGTCTTTGCCAGCTCCCAGCCCTTGGTCAATAACATATATACACCAATGTACCAGAGTATGGCAGCCAGGATTTTTAGGGTTCTATGAGAGACGCTTAGCATGTTGCAAGGTAAGCAGGCTCATTGAGGAGCAAAGTAAAACCGGTTGACAGGTGATGTCTGGTA
>JAOZSM010000112.1:1207-2302 GCA_029939675.1 Fidelibacterota bacterium | reverse complement strand
TGAACCCCAAGGCCGTTAACGGCTGGGCTAGTGAATTATCCTGCTCACAGCAGTTTAGGTTTAAGAATTAAGAACTTCCCGATACTGGGCAAGAATTTCAGATACAGATAAGACCTCATTGATACCAGCAACACTTTTTCCTGCTTGAAAATAGTGCTGGTATGATCCACCTTTCCCAGAAGATGTTTTCAAGTTTCTAAAAGATTTGAGGGTGTAAAGCATGCGCATATATTTCTTGGTTTTTGAGCCGCGCAACAGCCACTTGGCGAAAGGTCCAGCCTTAATGCCGATGCGCTTGATGTATTCATTTTCAATAACAGATACCGGGACACCAGACAGTTTATCTGTCAGAACGATTTCAGATTCAACAGCATTTAAAATAGCCTGTTTGTAATCAGTGTGGGCCGAACACTCTGCACTGGCAATAAAGCGAGTTCCCATCTGGATACCGGAAAACCCCAGATCAAGCATGGCCTTGACGTCTTCTGGAGCACTAATACCACCCGCACAGATCAAGGGTTTGCCCAGATCAACCAGATCTGCATAAAGCCGGGTTGCAGTTTCTGTTCCAGCATGACCACCGGCTCGATCATTCACGCAGATCAGGCCATCCACACCACCAGCCAAGGCTTTATCGGCCCATTTTCGACTGGTTGTGTTGTGGTAGACCAGGCCACCCTGGGAGTGCACTTTGTCAACCACAAAGCGGGGATTTCCCAGAGCTGTGACAAAGAAGGAAACACCTTCTTCCAGGGAAATATCCAACCATTCCTTGATTCGGTCCAGATATTTTTTGGAGCTCTTTTCTACCAGCAGATTAAGCCCAATTGGTTTGTCAGTTAATGTCCGGATATAGCGGAGACCAGCGCGAAATTCATGTCCATGGACATAGGTCAGACTCAGGGGTTGGACAATCCCAATTCCGCCTGCTTCTGAAACAGCAGCTACCAGCTCAGGGTTTGAACAAGGGTACATGGCCCCCCCGATAATGGGGAGTGAAATATTCAAGTCTTTACAAAATGAAACGGTCTGAGTTGTCATGATTTCCCCGGGAAGAGCTATGGTTTGATGTTGTAAGTTTTTTCAATCTTTGGA
>JAOZSM010000112.1:0-1107 GCA_029939675.1 Fidelibacterota bacterium | reverse complement strand
GCAAATTATTTATCCTTTCAAAGGTATGTCAGGGTGAATAGCGACCGGTGATTACCCGCGGATCACCATTATAGTCCTGGATAATTTCCAGGTTTTGAAACCCTTTTTCCATAAAGATATTCAAAACCGGTTTTTCCTGAGGAGTACCACCGAACTCAAAAAAGAAATGGCCTCCGGGAATCAGCAGATCAGGAAGGATTTCTGCGAACCGATGGTAAAAAGTGAGTCCGTCGGCATTATCAAAAAGAGCTTGGTGGGGATCAAATTCCACGACCTCCTGCTGAAGATGGTTTTTTTCATTTGGGGCGATGTAGGGCGGGTTGGAGACAACCAGGTCGAAGCGCTCGTCAATATTGGGTAGGGTCTGCAGGATATCCAGAGTTTGGAAGGTGACTTGAACAGCGTTATTGGCTGCGTTTTCCTTTGCCAGGGCCAGGGCATCCGGCGAAATATCGACACCTAATACTTTGGCCTGTTCCAGTTCCTGGGCCAATGAAATTGCAATACAACCTGAACCTGTTCCGATATCAAGAATGCGAGGCGCTGTATTTTGCAGCAGAGCCAGCGCCTTCTCAACCAGAATTTCTGTTTCAGATCGGGGTATCAAAGCTGCGGGACTAACTTTAAGGGTTAAATTCATAAAGCCGATTTCCCCCAGAATGTGCTGAAGCGGTTCCCTGGTACCCCGTCGCCTGATATATTCCCGGTAACGGTCTAATTCCTTAGGGGCAAGTGGCCGATCAAAATAGAGATAAAGTTCCAGGCGATTTTTATTGAGGATATCACCCAGTAAGGTTTCCGCATCCAGGCGGGCATCTGGCACTCCCCTTTTTTTGAGGAAGTCGGTGCTTGATTTGATAATGTCTACTACACGCCAAATAGTCATGATATGAAACTAGTTTTTGAGGGTTAATTGTTAAGGATAAAATAAGGTAAAATGTTGACAGTGGGAGACATTTTTCAATTGAAATAATCAAACCATCATCCCGAGTGAAATAAGCCTTAAAATTGACGATCCCGCAAAAAGTCCCTCTCGCAGATCGCAAAGACGCAGAGTATTGATATTTATGAGTTTAGACCTGTTTGCGATATGTGGTTGTGTTTAAT
>JAOZSM010000345.1 GCA_029939675.1 Fidelibacterota bacterium | reverse complement strand
GGGGGAAGTAGCAGGCATACAGGGGTGGTCCTCGGCTACACCCGGGCAGGCTTTTCGACTTTCGACTTTCAGACTTTGGACTTTCGACTCATAACCATATAAGATAAATATTGTCACATACTTGCTTTAGTATTCAATCAAACTACTTTAGAGTCTTAATAATGATAGCGGGAGGCCTCTTGTAGTTGAAGATGTTGACAATGGCAATACCACATAAAAATAGCTTTGATTATGGATCAAAAAGGGTTTCATGAAATAGTTGTATCTATATTATAAATAATAAGATAGCATATTAATAAAATGCCTTGAATAATTTAAAATGATCGCTTCAGTAACAAGCTCGTTAAGTAAATCAAACTTAAAAGATTTTTTGAGCGCCTCGGCTGGCTTAGTAATAGGCCACTTTAATAATTCATTAGCCCAGTCAGAATGTCCAACTCCTCTGTTTTATATCACACCAATACCTACAAAAAGAACAGCTTGCGCCAGCGCAAATTCGTTGGTGAGAAATTTGCAATGCCTAAAGAACTGAACCATACGCAAGAATGTCCAGATAGTCTTTTATGGGCTGATTTTGGAACCTCCTCTGCAATTGGCTGCTTGAAAGTTGATGGCTTAACAAAAAAGTGTATGGCAGGATATGAATAGCACACTAACATCAATAAATATAGCCACATATGAAAGTATGTACTATGTTAATAAATATCAATACTCTGCGTCTCTGCCTGCCCGGCGTAGCTCGAAGAGCGTAGATGGGCGTTCTCTGCGAGGGGCAGTTTTTGCGATACCGTCAAAGTTGAATGAAAAGAATAATCCATGTTAAAAGGATTCAATATGTCACCTGCTCTTAAATCGTTTCTCATATTAATAATTCTCACAGGAGTCACCTTCAGTCAGCCCGGTGATCGCCTCGAAACCGTGGCTGTCCTCAGTTTTGTGGGCAACGGTGTCAGTCCTATTCAAGCTGAATTGTTGACCAACCGTTTCTCAACCACCCTGGCGCAGACCAATAAACTCAAGTTAGTGGAACGCAACGAGATGGATAATATTCTCGAGGAGCAGGATTTTCAGAATTCGGGCTGTACTGACGCTTCCTGTGCAGTGGAAATTGGAAAAATGCTGAATGTGGTGTACATGATTGGTGGTTCAATAGGACAATTGGGCAGTACCTATGCCATCGATATCAAAATGTTTAGTGTGGAGAGCGGCGAGATCGCCAAGGCCGTGGGGCAGACCTATAAGGGTGATATAGATGGATTGATTGCCCAGATTGAGAAATCGGCCTGGCTCATTGTTGGTTTAGAACCACCGGCCGCTCTGACTATTGCTCAGGGAAGCGCTGAAAAGCCACTCAAACCGGTCAAGCCACCTAATCTTAAGTTGGGTGCCGCCATGCGCTCCACCTTGATTCCTGGTTTAGGCCAGTTTTCCCGGGGAAAAAAGGTCATGGGTGGTTTATGGCTGGTTTCTGAGATCGGTCTGGGAGTCATGTATCTGTCAGCAAAGTCAGAATACGACACAGCCATTGCTGATCAAATTCACTATAACACGCTCTATGAGCAGACCAGTGATATTGATGAGATCACCACCTATCGAAATTTGACGCTTGAGGCTTATGATCGTTCTGAGGCTGCTTCCAATATGATGACCCTAATGGGAGTCGGTGTCGGGGTGCTGCATATTGCCAATATTGTGCAGGCCTATCTGGCAGGTGGTGCTCCGCCAGCTGTTGAGACCGATGAACCAGCCGCCGATGCTGCCGGGTTTACTTTACAATTAACACCCAATTATTCAGGTATTAGTTATGAAATCCCTCTCTTTTAGCCTGCTCCTGCTGGCCCTGTTTATGGCTGGTTGTGAAACGCCGGAAGTTCCCGTCTTTGTAAATCCCATTGATACCACCACAGTTCCTGGAGAAGAACCTCATATCAATCCAGCCCTGGTCATATTTGTAGAAACTCCGGATGCTGGTTTGGGAACCGCTGTTAAAGTCAGCGTGACAGCCCGGGTGGTGGAAGGCCTCTCTGGTGTCCACGTTCAGTTGAATTATAATCGCTACATTCTGGAATATACAGGGGCTACTCTGGGTCAGTTCTTTACTGCTGCTGGTGAAAGCTGGATTTTCGATGAAGTCGATGGTGAAAATGGCAAATTGGATATTTACACATCTTATCTGAGCCATGATCAAGTTGATCTTACAGGTACGGGTGCAATTGTTGAGCTCACCTTCACAGCCATCTCCACTGGTGAGGCAGCCATTGATTTTATCCAGAACCAGTGCCGGTTTGTGGACGCTGGAAATGTTGAGATCGATATTTTAGAGTTTGTAGACGGGGTCATTGTTGTTCAATAATCCCCAAAACCAAATTCCTTGGGCTAAAGCCCCTTTTGAAGGGCAGGTAGCTTTAACCCCTAGACTGAAGAGGCAGTGTAAAAATACAATATCAAACAGAAATAGTAATAAAATTGCAAAACTGAGGATAATAACAACTAATCGATGTATCCTGTTGTTATTGTTCTCAGTAGCCCCGGGTTTCAACCCGGGGATTGCGAAACATCCACCAGATTTGGCTG
>JAOZSM010000344.1 GCA_029939675.1 Fidelibacterota bacterium | reverse complement strand
ACAACGATATCGCTGGTGCTGACAATATCTTCATCATAGGCAACTACCAACTGGAAAGCCCCGTAATACTGACTCTCAACACCCATGAAGGACCATTCAGATCCTACAGTTAGTCCAGTAAGATCCACTCCGGTAGATTCCCAGATTCGGATAGCTGTAGTGTCAGTCTCGTCACCAACCAGAACATTCTGGCCTCCGCCTGCAGCCCAGGTATCGGTAATGACACCACTGATCTGAAGCAAGGTTCCTTCCCACAATGATTCATTAGCCTGACCAGGAGTTAAAACAATTGGTGCAGGTAGAGCATTACCAGTTGAGATCAACTGATAGGAAAAATCTATTATTTCAACTGTAGTATTGTATACATCAATAATACCAACAACTCTGATCAGATCACCACGATTAATGGGTAACGCATCATACTGAAACAGATTAATGCCATGGCCAGAGGCATCTTGCATATAAGCTTTTGTGTAGGGTGGCTGTAACAAGTCACCGCCAATGGTCACAATTCCTTCAACTGTAACCACCTGCTCAAGAACGGGGTCAGCCTGAATGGAAGCGATGGTAGTCAACTCGGATGAAGCAATAGCAATTTCATAGGTGTATGAAGTGTACTCGCCCCCATCATTTGTCACTGCCACAACTTGATATTCTAAAAAGGAATTGGCATCCTGGGCTGGAATAGTTCCCATCCAGTTGTCACCGCTATTTACCCACATTTCACTTGGGTTAAGCATGGTGCCATCGGTTCCATACATAATGGAAGCGGTTGAAATCGTTTGTCCCTCGGCACCTGGAATAATATCGATAGTCACTTCGATCTCATTGGCATTTGTAACAAAAGATGGTGAAAAAACATTGTTTTCAAATGCAGGGGCTATACTGAATAAAACCAGATCATCTGCATCACGGGGGCATACTGAATACTCATCATAACCATATTCAACTGCACCGGTGATGGACACAAAGACATCTCCAACTACAGGTGCATATTCAAAAAATTTATCTTCAATCTCACAAGCACCAGTTCCATCATCAACCCACCACTGGCCATAGCTATCCGCGGCAGCAGTCACTGTAGCATTGCTCAGTTGAACCAGGACACCTTCATAAGCTTCTCCGATTGCAGAACAACTACCAGCCAAATCACCAGTACTAACTAGGGTTGGTGCCGGCAGATCATTACCTGAGCTGTTGCTGGTATAGGAAGCGACATTTTTCATCTCGGTCACACCATAATATTCATCAACTTCAGCAACCAGCGTTACACTATCACCGATGACGGGACTATTTCCTGGATCGTAAACAAAAACACCATTCCAAGCACCTGTCCCATCTTGAACAAAGTAATCGCCTGAGCCTGATGCGGTTACAATACCACTAAAAGTCACAACTTGACCTAGCAATGGCGAATCGTAGCAGGCACTTCCTGGATCGCTATTATTAAACTGAATATCATAAATGGTAACACCAGCAGAACTGATCACTGTATAGCTATAGTTTGTAGACACGGAGACATTTGATTCATCATCTGTAGCATCCAGATAAAAAACGACTTCGCTGCCTTCAGCCTGGGCTGGGATAATTCCGCCCCAGGTATCATCTCCACAATAAACTGGAGCCAGAACAACTGTTGCTTCAGCACCCCCATCAACTGAATAATACATATTGGCAGCACTAACACTATTATTGTCAGTAATTACTGCACAAATACTGACATTGTCAGTTTCATTTGGTGCAGTTGGAGTCATACTTAGGGTGCCAAATTGAGGGTTCTCAAGATTGACCGCTACATAAATGGAATTCTCAGCACCCGGTGTACCGCCAAAAGCAGTACTGGCACCCCAGCTCATAGCTGTATTGTTGTCCAGACCAGGATTAATGAGTTCTAGTGAGGGAGAATTTTCTCCTCCATCAGCAGCAGCAGGCCAGGGATCACCATCATCATAATTGACTTCATCGACAATGGTTCCGCCACTATTCTTAAGTTGAAGATTTTTACCACTGTTACCAAGACCGAAATAACCACCTGCATCAATAACTGGACATGCAAGCCCGGAATAAGAGGCACCATTATAAGCAACGACCATGAAACCAGCAGCTTCTATCACTCCACTTAACGTGGCTGGTGTACTTGTGTCATCAGAGCCTATAATCCATCCACTCATATCAACAGCTTCACTCCCTGCATTATAGAGTTCTAAGAACTCCCAAACATCATCATTACCCTGGGCTGTCGCTGGATTATAGTGAATCTCATTGATTACAACCTGTCCTATGGCCAGGGTGCTTAAAATAACAAAAAACAGCAGCTTGGTTACTAGCTTCATAATTACCTCTTATTATCCTTTTTTGGAATTTGATTTTTACGGAAAAATATGGTGTCCACTCTCATTGGACTAGGATAATAACCCGTGACAGTGCCTCATCCAAGGGAGTTCAGCGAGTTTTTGAGTTGTTGGTGCCCTGCGTATGTTTGAAACTCCATATCACTCTGCGTTGCAGGGTTAGTGCTAGGTAGAGGTTCTTCGGTTAGAGTGTTGGACTCCTACGGAGCCTTAATTCCGTGTGCTCCTCTGAATTCTA
>JAOZSM010000343.1 GCA_029939675.1 Fidelibacterota bacterium | reverse complement strand
ACAACTTGCCAGCATAATAAGCATCATACGCAGACATGTCAAAATGACCATGTCCACTTAGATTAAACAGAATCACTTTCTCTTTGCCCGCTTCCCGGGCTTCAATTGCAGCATCAACGGCACCCTTGATGGCATGCGCTGACTCTGGTGCCGGAATGATACCTTCCGTCCTCGCAAAGATGGCTGCCGCATCAAATACTTCTACTTGCTGATAGGCATAGGCATCAATTAATCCTTCGCGCACGACCTGCGAAAGCAGCGGAGCCATTCCATGATAGCGCAGTCCACCGGCATGAATTCCCGGTGGCATAAAAGTGTGTCCCAGCGTATGCATGGTGAGCAATGGGGTCATCTGAGCCATATCCCCGAAATCATAAGTAAACTTACCCCGGGTCAGGGTCGGACAGGCAGTCGGTTCAATGGCTCTGAAATCGATATCTGCCCCATTGATCTTATCTCGCAGATAGGGAAATGCTAATCCGGCAAAGTTACTACCACCCCCAACACAACCGATGACGATATCAGGAGTATCTCCGGCGATCTCCATTTGTTTTTTAGCTTCCAGACCAATTACGGTCTGATGCAGGAGTACGTGGTTCAAGACACTTCCCAGGGCATATTTTGTATCATCTCGTTTGGCGGCATCTTCAACTGCTTCTGATATGGCGATTCCCAGGGAGCCTCTATTATCAGGGTCATTAGCTAAAATAGCTCGGCCAAACTCAGTGTCATTACTGGGACTGGGAACGATCTCGGCCCCCCAACTTTTCATCATGGAGCGACGATACGGTTTCTGTTCGTAACTGACCTTCACCATGTAGACTTTTACTTCAAGATCGAACATTTGACCTGCCAGAGCCAGAGAGCTACCCCACTGGCCGGCACCGGTTTCAGTGGATAGTCGCTTCACACCCTCGAGCTTGTTGTAATAGGCCTGAGGGATGGCAGTATTGGGTTTGTGGCTGCCTGCCGGACTAACACCTTCATGCTTAAAGTAGATCTTGGCTGGCGTCTTCAGTGCTTTCTCCAATCCAGTTGCCCGAATCAGGGGTGATGGTCTCCACATTTTGAGCCCCTCCTGAACCGGCTCTGGAATGGTGATCTCACGTTCCATGCTCATTTCCTGTTCGATCAAAGCCCTGGGAAACAAGGGAGCCAGATCATCTGGTCCCAGCGGTTGCAAGGTCCCTGGGTTTAAGGGCGGCATAGGTGCCGTTTTTAAATCGGCAGCAATATTGTACCAGCTTTTGGGCATATCATTTTCTGATAAAAATATCTTTTTCACAGTAATTCCTTTTTTAGTCAAAAGTTATAAAGTCGAAGGCTTGCCGGGGCGAAGCCCGGAGAGCGAAGACCGGTCGAAAGTCAAAAGTCTCTTCTACTTTTTCTATTTTCCATTTCCAATTTCGATTTTGACACCCCTGCAAAAAGTCCCTCTCGCAGAGACGAGACGCAGAATATTGATATTTACGAGTTTAGGCATGTTTGCAGCATATGGTTGTGTTTATTGTACTTAGGGTACATCCTATGATTTCTCAACTACTTTTTGCGGCTTCATCTATTTTCTATTTTCCATTCTCTATTTTCAATCTTAAATCCAATAACCAATCTTGGCATATCCGCGTTAATATTTTTTGAGGGAGATTATCTTGAAATATTAAGTGGAAGCCTAGCTTGTTTGCCAGGTCCACCAAAATGAGGCGATCATTTGATTTGGAGCGAAAATCATGCTTTGGCTTCCGTTTCCATTTTATTCAGTAATTCAACAAAACCGTTGTGTCCATACTTCAGTTCACGGGCTCCTCGTGAAACGGTACCAATTGCTACTCCAAGTTGTTTGGAAATCTCTCGTTGTGGCATCCCCGTGTGGAGCAATTTGATGATCTCCCATCTCAGGACCAGGTCTTCCAATTCCTGAGGTGTGAGGAAATCCTGCAAAAGTTTGCTCATTTGTTCCTCGTCCGTTAAGGAGGCTAAAATGCGAACGAGTTCAGTATGTGAATAGTCTTGTTTCATTGCACTGATACATTAGAACAGATTTAAGTCAATGCAAGACTTTTTCTGACTCGAAACAGACAAAAATCCCTCTGAATACAGAAGTTTTCCTTCATTTCTTGTAACTGTCTGAGCCTGAGAACGTTATAGCACGAATGACTTATAGAATTTATGCAATGCATTGTTATTATTATAGTTGTCTAAATATTGAGCAATGGGAAAAAGAAGACTGGATTCATTAATAATTACCCCAGGCTTTCAGCCTGGGGGCTGTATAATCACCTAGAATATCAGGGCTTTAGCCCAACTCATTGCCAAGACATCTTGGGCTAAAGCCCCATTTATTGGGAAGTCAAATATCCCCATGCTGAAGCATGGGATAATTGATAAGCTGTTATTTTTCATGTCGTTGCACAAAAACACTATGTCATATCATTCCTTTTATTATTGTTTTATAGTGTGTTATGAGCATTTCAAAAAAACTTCTGTGAATATCGAACAAGGAACACCGAATCTAGATTTTTGAAGTACCACGACCCCTTCAACCACACCAGGATGAATTTGCCCCACTACTCCCGACCCAGCGAACTCCCAAACTCCCAAACTCCCAAAC
>JAOZSM010000111.1:1701-9839 GCA_029939675.1 Fidelibacterota bacterium | reverse complement strand
ATGCATCCAGAAATTGGCACCCTAAAAAGGGAGCTCCTGAAACAGGGAGCCTTTTTTGCCAGTTTGTCGGGTAGTGGCTCGACTGTGTATGGCATCTTTGACAATCTGGCGCAAGCTCGGGTTGCTCAATCGTTTTTTATAAACCGTTACCATACTCAGATTACCCACCCCTACAGCTGATTTTTTCTTCCGGGATCGTTCAATGGTAGGACACCAGCTTTTGGAGCTGGTCATGGGGGTTCGAATCCTCCTCCCGGAACACCTTTCTTACTCAAACATAAGCGCACTTGAAATCTGGCCAAAGTCAGATACAGGGCAGGCTGAGTGAGAAGTAATGCCAGATTCAATTCTAAAGTGTCTATTTTATTCAAAATATTTTTCTGTTTGGCAAACTTAAAATGTTAAGTGCAGTCAAACTGGAAAAGATGAAGAATATATGGACAGGTTGGAAGTGAATCCGGTATCAATCCAAAAACGCCAATCAAAAACGGGAAAAGAGCGAATGAAGGCAAAACTGTTTTGTGGCCGGTCAAACCCTGAATTCGGGGTAGCTGTTGCCAAGTATCTGGATATGGAATTAGGGAAAATGACCATCAAGCCCTTCAGTGATGGTGAATTGTGGATTCGGTTTGATGAAAACATTCGCGGTGAGGATGTTTTTATTATTCAGAGCACAAATCCACCAGATACCAACATGATTGAACTGTTGCTTATGATGGATGCTGCGAAACGTGCTTCAGCTAGACGAGTAACAGCAGTGGTTCCCTACTACGGGTATGCAAGACAAGATCGCAAAGATCAACCCCGGGTTCCCATTAGCGCCAAATTGTTTGCTGATCTAATCCAGACAGCCGGTGCAGACCGAGTGGTTTCCATGGATCTTCACAGTAGCCAGATCCAGGGATATTTTAATATTCCCTTTGATCACCTCTACTCAAAGAAAGTTTTAGTTGGTGCGATTCAAAACCTGGGACTTGATAACCTGGTGGTGTTGGCTCCTGATATTGGATCCGTTCCCATGTCCCGTTCTTATGCGAAGTTGTTGAATGCCACGCTGGCGATTATAGATAAACGTCGGCCGGGTCATAATAAGGCTGAGGTTATGCATTTGATCGGTAAGGTGGGCGCAAAAAATGTTTTGATCATGGATGACATGATCGATACGGCTGGAACCATGGTTGCTGCCGCAAAAAAGGCCAGGTCCATGGGGGCCCTGTCTGTCAATGCTGCTGTTACCCATGGTGTCCTTTCCGGGCCGGCTATCAGGCGTTTAAAAAAGGCTCCTATTGATAGGATCCTGGTAACTGATACCATCAAGATCGATTCCCGGAAACAGATAGATAAACTGGTGCCCATAAGTGTGGCACCCGTGTTCGGTGAAGCAATTCAGCGGATTCATTATGAAAAATCGATCAGTGTTTTATTTGATTATAGTGTATAGATGTAAAGGAAGTAAAAATGGCTCAAGCAAAAACCAAAGAACGTTTTGAATTGCAGGTTGAGCAGAGAAGTGAATTCGGCAGGAAAGCCACAAAGGCGCTTCGACGAAATGGACTTGTCCCCGTGAATTTTTATTCAGGTGGTGAAACAGCATATTCATTTGTCATGACCGAAACACATCTCCGCGATGCTCTGCATTCACGAGAACAGATCTTTAACATTACCATTGATGGCGAACAACGTCGTGCCATGGTAAAAGATGTCCAGTGGCATCCCGTTACAGATAAGATCATCCATATGGATTTCCTCGGAGTCCGTCTACGGGACATCATTGAAATTCCAGTACCTGTCGTTGCAGTAGGATCACCAATTGGTGTCCAGGAAGGTGGCTTACTCCAGCAACCGATCCACGAAGTTGTGGTTCGTTGTAAGGGTGAAGATGTACCTGATTCTGTAGAAATTGATGTTTCTGAATTGAATATTGGTGATGCTATTCATGCTGCTGATGTTACGAGTGACACCTTTGAGATCCTCTTGGCTGATGATATCACTATTGTATCAGTGGTTATACCTCAGAAGCTGGAAGAAACCACAGTTGAAGTTGATGAAGACGAACTGGAATTCGAAGATGAAGAAGGTTCCGAAGATTCTGAAGACACCAAAAAAGACGGCGACGAATAATTAATCGTAATCAAAGAGACGTATTGTGCTTCGAGCAATCATTGGACTTGGAAACCCGGGAGATCGTTATGCCAAAACCAGGCATAATGCCGGCTTCATGGTTATTGATGAGCTTGCCAGACGCTGGCAGATCACTTTTCGCCCAGGTAAAGGCAATTATGTCTTTGCCAAAAGCATTAGTCGGGATGCCATTCTGATGAAACCCACCACTTATATGAACCATAGTGGTGAAGCAGTACGTCATTTAAATGATTACTTTAAAATTGAAACAAAAGACAGCATGCTCGTTTTTGATGATCTGGACATATCCTTTCCTGAGATTCGCTTACGCAAACAAGGCGGAGCTGGAACTCACCGGGGTGTGCAGTCAGTCATCAGATATTTGGATACACCGAACTTTTCCCGAACACGGATAGGAATCGGTGGTTCACAAGGGCGACGTCTTGCTGAAGATTTTGTTTTGGAAAACTATTCTAAAGTTGAATTAGATATTCTCCCGGAACAGCTGGATAAGGCTGCCGATGCCCTTGAGTATTGGCTGAAAGAAGACATTGATAACACAATGAATCGTTTCAATGTCAATCCGATCAAAGCTGTTTCTGAGGATTCAAAGGAGCAAAAATAATATGAGTGATATGATGATCTGGGTTCCAGTCATGGGTATTGTTGCATTAGTGTATTCCTTTTGGCGAACAGGTTGGATAAATAAACAGGATGAAGGTTCTGAAAAGATGATGACCATTGGAAAGCATATTTCTGATGGTGCCATGGCTTTTCTGAAAGCCGAATATCGTGTTTTGGCAATTTTTATCGTTGCGGTTGCTGTCTTATTGGCTATTGCCAATAGCGGAGAGGGAAAAAGTTCTCTCGTAGCAGTCTCATTTATCGTGGGTGCCCTGGCTTCCGGTTTGGCTGGTTTCCTGGGGATGCGCGTTGCCACTAAAGCGAATTATAGAACAGCTCAAGCAGCCCGAAGTGGCTTGGCAAAAGCACTGAATGTTGCCTTTGCCGGCGGTTCTGTAATGGGTCTTAGCGTAGTTGGATTAGGCGTCATTGGATTGGGCGGTTTATTTCTGATCTATCGTGAGATTTTCACCGATTTGAGTATGGTGATGTCTGTTCTCTCAGGATTTTCGTTGGGAGCCAGTTCCATCGCCTTATTTGCCCGTGTTGGTGGTGGTATTTATACCAAAGCTGCCGATGTAGGTGCTGACCTGGTCGGAAAAGTTGAGGCTGGTATTCCTGAAGACCATCCGCTAAATCCTGCAACTATTGCCGATAATGTTGGTGATAATGTGGGTGATGTTGCCGGTATGGGTGCTGATCTTTTTGAATCGTATGTCGGTTCAATTGTTGGTTCCATGGTTTTGGGAGCCACCATTCTTGTGAGTGGTGCCCTGGCCCCTGAATTTGTATTTCTACCCCTGCTCATAGCGGCTGCTGGTATTCTGGTTTCCATATCAGGTACCTTCATGGTTTCTGTGAAAGAGGGCGGTGACCCTCAAAAGGGTCTCAATATTGGTGAGTTTGGATCATCGGCCATTATGGTTGTAGTTATGTTCTTTATGATTACCCAGATGCTGCCGGCGACCTTCACTTTGGGTGGTGTTAATTATAGCAATTATGGTGTCTTCTGGGCTACAACCATTGGCTTATTAGCTGGTTTGGGAATCGGATTCATTACAGAACATTATACTGGAACGAATTCATCACCAGTAAATGCTATCGTGAATCAATCCCAAACAGGTGCTGCTACAAATTTGATCGCTGGACTTGGTGTAGGCATGCAGTCAACCGCCATTCCTGTTCTGATCATTGCTGCCAGTATCATGGGAGCCTTTCACTTTGCAGGCCTGTATGGTATCGCCATGGCCGCTCTGGGTATGCTGGCCAATACTGGTATGCAGTTAGCTGTTGATGCCTATGGTCCTATCTCTGATAATGCCGGTGGTATTGCTGAGATGGCCCAACTGCCAGCAGAAGTTCGTAAACGCACCGACAAACTGGACGCTGTAGGAAATACGACAGCTGCCATTGGTAAAGGTTTTGCCATTGGTTCTGCTGCTTTGACTGCTCTGGCCCTGTTTGCTGCTTTTCGGACAACCGTTGAATCCATTCGCGGTGAAGCATTAAGTATCAATATTACAGATGCTAGTGTCATGGCTGGATTGTTTGTGGGTGGCATGTTACCCTTTTTGTTCTCATCAATGGCAATGGGCGCCGTTGGCCGTGCTGCCATGGCCATGATCGAGGAAGTACGCCGTCAGTTCAAGACTATTCCCGAACTGGCAGCTGCCTTAACGGTGATGAAAAAATATGAAGAAGACCAGAAAATGTCAGCCGAGGATCAGAAAATATTTGATGCGGCAGATGGCAAAGCTGAATATGGAAAATGTGTAACAATTTCCACAGAAGCTGCTATCAAAGAAATGATGCTTCCTGGTTTGCTGGCTATCCTTACACCAGTGGTCGTTGGTTATATTTTTGGTGCTGAAGCTCTGGGTGGACTTTTGGCAGGAGTGACCGTAACCGGTGTGCTCATGGCAATTTTCCAATCCAATGCTGGAGGAGCCTGGGACAATGCTAAGAAAATGGTGGAAGACGGAGTAGAGATCAACGGAATCAAATATGGAAAAGGTTCCGATGTTCATAAGGCTGCCGTTGTTGGTGATACTGTAGGTGATCCTTTCAAGGATACCTCCGGTCCATCACTGAATATTCTGATAAAATTAATGTCGGTTGTGTCACTGGTGATTGCACCACTTATCGCAACCATAGGGTTATAAGGAGGTTTGCTCTTGAAAAAGTATGAGTGCCTTTATATTGTAAACATCAACTTTGATAGTGAGGGAACCTCCGCAGTTGTTGCTAGAGTGGAAGAGGTTCTAAAATCTGTAGGCGCCGAAATTGCGAATACGCAGCATTGGGGCAAACGTAAACTGGCTTACGCCATCGATAAAGAACGTTATGGCAATTATGTTCTCGTTCATTTTCAGGGTGAAGATCCTGATGTCACAGAACTTCAGCGTGAATTTGAGATCGAAAAGGGTGTTCTCCATTACATGACAATTCGTCTGGATGAATTTCCTGATTTCGAAACACTGGCTGTACCTCAAGCTTATGAAACTGATCGACGTCGTCCTGCTTATGGTGGTGGTCGTAAACCTAACCGTTATGAAGATAGAGCACAGAGTGCGCCTGCTGAAGCAGCACCTGCAAAAGCAGATGATGCTGAAGCTGTCAAAGAAGAGTCTGTAGAGGTCGAAAAGACTGAAGAGGCTGGAGTCGTTGAAGAAGTAAGCTCAACGGATAAAGCAGTTGAAGAATCCGCCGGTGAGGCTGTCAAAGAAGAAGCTGATAAGCCTGCTGACGCAGAGTGATCGGCCGGATTAGAGAAAGAGAGTATTCAATATGAGAATGTTCACCTATAGAAAAAAGATCTGCAAATTTTGTGAAAACAAAAAAATGCAAATTGATTACAAAAACCCATCCATGCTGCGTCGCTTTGTTACCGAACAGGGTAAGATTCTGCCGCGTCGTATCACCGGGACCTGTGCCCGTCATCAGCGGTCTTTGGTAACAGCTATCAAACGGGCCAGAAACATTGCCCTGCTGCCTTACACCAACGACGTAAAAAACGCCTAGCGGAAAGGATCTGATCATGAAAGTAATTTTACGTGAAGAAGTCCAGTCCCTGGGACAAGCAGGTGAAACTATTAATGTGAAAGACGGATTTGCTCGCAATTATCTGATTCCTCAGAAGCTGGCTTATCCGGCAACCCGTAGTTTCTCCCGTGTTTTTGCTGAAGAGAAGAAGCTCAAAGATAACCGTGATGCCCGTGCTACTGTACAGGCTGAGCAGTTAGCCGCCAAGCTTGGTAACCTGTCTTTAGAAACTTCCGTCAAGGTTGGTGAAGAAGATAAGGTTTTTGGTGCAGTAACTTCAGCAGATATCGCAGCACTTCTGGCAGCCAAAGGCTATGAGATCGATAAGCGTGACATTTTGCTTGAAGAGCCACTGAAAGCCCTGGGCATTTATAATGTACCGGTGAAGGTTGCCTCTGAAATCAAAGCTGAAGTCAAAGTCTGGGTTATTAAAGAGTAATCTGATAACTCAATGCTTTTCGGGGTGGAAGTGATGGTTGTTCATGCAGCCCTCATTTTCACCCCTTTTTTTAAACAAAGGCATCCGCATTTGTTAAAAAAACCACGCCGTAGCAGAAAATAGAGTCGGAAAAACGATACCGGGTAATTAATACCAAATTGGCTTCAGAGTGCACGCCATAATTACACCCTTCGCGCGCACTATTAAATAGAATTGGTATAAGAGAATCAACAATCAGATTATTAACCACAGAACTTGAGTCACAGTTACATGAAACAAGCCCCTCTCCATATTTTCACTGTTCGTGAAGCATATCTGCTGGCTGCTGCCAGTATGTTCCTGGGGCTTTTTGTTAGTATCACCTTGCAAGGTTTTCTGGCAGAAAGGGAGCAGGTCGCTTTACTGGAGCGACTGTCAATTCTAATCGGTGAGTTGGCAATTTTAGCACCGCCAATCTTTATTTTGAAACAGCGTGGTGTAGTATGGACCCGGGTCCTTCCTTTGAGGCCGGTTTCTCCGGTGACTCTGTTTATGGCTGTGGTGATAATCGGTGGTGCAATCGGGTTGGTCTCGGTGTTTGAAGTTCTGGTCCTGCCCTATTTTCCCATTCCTGATTTTCTCAAACAGCTGGAAGCTGAAATGATTCAAGCTGATCTCTTTGATAATCTGGTTTTGATCATTGCCGGAACCCTGGTGGCCCCTCTTGTTGAGGAATTTATTTTCAGGGGAATTTTACAGCAAAGCTTGTTCTATCGTTATGGGTCTTTGTTGCCTGCCATGGTTATTCCCACAGTGATTTTTGCCCTGTTTCATGTGGCCTATCTGTTTTATTTACCAGCTTTAGTGGAGTTAATCGCTTTGGCATTACTCCTGGCCTGGCTCATGCTAAAAACCGGAAACTTGCTGATTCCTATTATGGTACACGGGCTTTTTAACCTATCCTCCTTTACAGGTGTATTTATTACTGATTTGGAGGAAATTAGCACCCTGACGGAATTAGGTATTCCCTGGATAATCCTATCTGTAGTAATGGCAACAGCAGGTTGGATCTATTTCAAGCAGTTGCCAGTTGTTGTTTTTGATGAAGTATATCTGATCCCACCTCTCCGGGAGGAACTAAGCTGATATGTTTGATTTTAGTAAGATCATGGCCGTTGGCCTGGGCGGATTTGTTGGAGCGGTAAGTCGTTTCTGGGTCAGTGGACTTGCCCAAAGAATGAGTGACCGCTTTCCCCTGGGCACCCTTTCAGTTAATCTACTGGGCAGTTTCATTCTGGGACTACTAGCCACTCTCTTTCTGGAGAAAGTGATCGTAGGTCAGGAACTGCGCTTGTTTCTGCTTGTGGGACTTCTGGGGGCGTTTACTACCTATTCCACCTTCTCTCTGGAGACTTTAAACCTCTTGAGGAGTGGTGAGTGGTTGTTTGCTGGATTCAATATCGTATTAAATGTTATGGGAGCACTTATTGCTGTATGGGCTGGGGTTAGCATCGCTAAATTGTGGTGATGATATTCAGTCACAAAGAATCATGCCAATGTTTCTGTGTGGCTAAACATACGGAGTCATTATGCAAGAAGAATATTTGGGTCAAAAACTTTGCATCTTTATCGGTGAAAACGATAAGCATGCAGGTCGTGTACTTTACGAACGCCTCCTGGAGGTTGCCCTTGAAAGTGGTCTCTCTGGAGGGACAGTCATTCGGGGTCGGGAAGGCTTTGGTGCCCACGGGGAGATTCATACCATGAAGATTTTAAGGCTGGCTGAAAACTTGCCACTGGTACTGGAGTTTGTTGGTCGCTCAGAGAAGATAGATGCCTTCGTAATACGGATTCAACCGATGCTTAAAGAAGGACTGCTAACCCGGACTGATGTAACTATCACAAAGTTTCGTTCAGATGATTAATGCCAATT
>JAOZSM010000111.1:0-1601 GCA_029939675.1 Fidelibacterota bacterium | reverse complement strand
AAAAAAGCGGATGTGTTTGACATCACAGACCTGACTTGGAGATGACAGTAATCACATCTATCATAGAGGGCTTGGCTAATTTTTCAACGATTTTTTATTATTAATGTATCAAAGGAGTAAGACATGAAAAAATTATTGACCGTACTGATAGCACTTGCCATTGTGGGCAGTGTCATAGCCGCCAATCCAACGACCTATTCGACTTCTCGGGCATCTGGAACCATTATGATCTCAGGGTCTGGAACCTACACAACCGATCTCAAGCAGGATTTGAAGAGTTCAGCCTGGAATCTTGGTATTGACGGAGCACTATTCCTTTTTCCCCAATTGGCCGCAGGTCTGGAATTTGGTTACAGTAAAGATTTTTATCAAAACGCAGCTGTTGATGACGGAGACCCAATTGATATTGAAACCATTGGCAAATTATTTGGTCCCAGGGTTTATTTCTTTTTAGGCGGGAAAAACAGTGAACTGACACCTTTTGTGAAAGGTGGAGCAAACTATCTGATTCGTAAAGGCCTGGAAGATGAGGAAGAAATATGGTCCAATCAAAATGAACTGGGCTTGACAGCCAGTGCAGGTGTTTTGTTAAATTTAGCCAAAAACGTGGGACTGTCAATTGAAGCTGAATATAATTTTGAAAAAGGAACTGCAGTTGAAGATATTGACACACAACAATTACTAATCAAATTCGGTATTCGTTCCTTTCTCAGTGATTAATACAAAACCACGGAGTTGACAAGTAGTCACAAGTCATTTGATGGAGTAGTGATGGTCACGAATTTTAACGATTTGCACCGCCTGGTTCAAGGCAATAGTCCCAAAAGGGTTGCCCTGGTGGCTGCTGAAGATCCCATTCTTATTGAAGCAGCTGAAAAAGCGCAAAATGAAGGCTTAGCCCGGTTTGTTTTAGTCGGTGACCAACTTAAGATCCAAACCCTGCTTACAGGTGCCAGTGCTGAATTTGAGATTATTGATTCTCAAGCGCCAGCGGCAGCTTCAGTTGCTTTGATTAATCAGGGACATGCAGATCTACTCATGAAGGGGAAAATTTCAACGGGAGATTTGCTGAAAGCTGTTTTAGACAAGAAAACCGGTCTGCGTCAGGGTGAATTATTAAATCATATTTCGGTAATTGAATCACCCTCTTATCATAAGTTACTCTTCATTAGTGACGGGGGGATCAATCTCCATTTTGAGGAACAGACTTACATCCACATGATTGGCAATATTGCTGATTATTTAAAGCGATTGGGTAATTCAGACCCTCGGTTCGGGATGATGACTCTGATTGAAACGGTTAACCAGAAAATTCCAGAGACAGTCATTGCCCAAAATGTAACAAAAAAATTAAAAAGTGAATATCGCATTGAAGGTCCTATTGCACCCGATGTGGCCCTTTCCGCTGAGGCGGCCAGTCAGAAGGGGCTGGACTCAAAAATCGCCGGGGAGGTAGATGTCTTTCTCATGCCTAACACCACTGCGGCCAATCACCTGGTCAAAGGTTTGTCTGTTTTGGGTGGTTGCAAAGTGGGTGGTGTCATTGTTGGAGCAAAGGTACCTATTATTCTGCTGAGTCGTTCTGATGATGCCGAGACCAA
>JAOZSM010000110.1 GCA_029939675.1 Fidelibacterota bacterium | reverse complement strand
ATAATACGTGAAGCAGTACCACCAATATGGAAAGTACATAACATAAGCTAAGTACCTGGTTCTCCAATTGCCTGGGCCGCCATGATACCGACAGCTTCACCAGCGTTTACCAGTTTGGCAGTTGACATATTCCGACCATAGCATTTGGCACAAACACCAAATTCAGCTTCACAAGTAAGCACCGAACGAATTCGGACTTTTTCAACATTGGATTCTGATATCTTCAGCGCTAAACCTTCATCAACCAGCGCGCCCACTTCAGCGATCATCTCATCAGTGATGGGATCAAATACATCTTCTTGCAGCACGCGACCTTTAATCCGGTCTTTTAGAGGCTCAATAACATCTTCACCCTGCTTGAGGGCCTTGACATCGATACCATTGATCGTTCCGCAATCTTCCAAACGGATAACAACATCCTGAGCCACATCTACCAGACGACGAGTCAGGTACCCTGCATCAGCAGTTTTTAGAGCCGTATCAGCCAAACCTTTTCTCGCACCGTGAGTGGAGATAAAATATTCTAGAACTGACAGGCCTTCTTTAAAATTAGAGGTAATCGGAGTCTCAATGATTTCTCCCTGACTACCCTTCATGGATTTCTTGGGCTTGGCCATTAATCCACGCATACCAGCCAACTGTTTGATCTGATCAGATGATCCACGAGCACCTGAATCAGCCATCATATAAACAGAATTAAAGCCACCATCATTACTACTCAGACCATCCATCATCATTCCAGCAACCTGGTTAGTAGTGTGGGTCCAAATATCCAGAACTTTATTATAACGCTCGCCTTCAGTCAACCAACCGGCTTTACGATCGTGATTGACTTTGTCGACTTCTTTTTGTGAACGTTCCAGCAAAGCTCCTTTTTTCTCAGGAACTAAAATATCTACCAGACCAATAGAAACACCGCTCTTGGTGGCGTATTCAAAGCCAAGATTTTTAAGTGCATCCAGGAAAAGAACAGTCTTATAGTTACCGGAGAAACGCATCACATCGCTGATCAGCTTTTCCAGGCGCTTTTTTGTTATTAATTCATTTACGAAAGGATAACCTTCAGGAAGCACACCATTCAGGATGAGTCGACCTGCAGTGGTTTCCAGCAACTCTCCATTATGACGAACTTTGATCTTGGCGTGATAATCAAGATACTTACTCTCAACAGCCAGGACAGCCTCGTCCATAGTGCTGAAAATCATACCTTCTCCCAGAGCATCCTGACGGATCTTGGTTAGATAGTAACACCCCAAGACCATATCCTGTGAAGGAATAGTGATTGGCGAACCGTGAGCAGGATGAAGAATGTTATGACTAGATAACATCAGCATCCGTGCTTCAGTAATAGCTTCTGGAGAAAGTGGCAAGTGAACGGCCATCTGGTCACCATCAAAATCAGCATTAAAAGCTGAACATACCAAAGGATGCAGACGAATTGCTCGACCATTGATCAGCACTGGTTGAAAAGCCTGAATACCTAAACGGTGCAAGGTTGGAGCACGGTTAAGCATTACCGGGTGATCTTTTACCACATATTCAAGTACATCATAGATCTCAGCTTGCTTTTCTTCAACCATGACCTTGGCCTGTTTAGGCGTTTTGGCATAGTTCCGCACCAGAAGTTCTGAAATGATGTGGGGTTTAAATAATTCAATAGCCATCTCTTTAGGGATACCACACTCGTGGAGCCTGAGGTCTGGACCGACAACAATAACAGAACGGCCTGAATAATCAACTCGCTTTCCAAGCAAGTTCTGACGGAAGCGCCCCTGTTTTCCGGAAAGCATGTCAGACAAAGATTTTAGCGGACGACGGGTTCCGGAACGAACAGCACTCTGCTTACGACTATTATCAAATAGTGAATCAACTGATTCCTGCAGCATTCGTTTTTCATTCCGTAAAATTACATCCGGCGCCTTGATCTCCATGAGTTGACGCAGACGGTTGTTACGGATAATCACCCGACGATAAAGGTCATTCAGATCAGAAGCGGCAAAACGGCCACCATCAAGGGGTACCAAAGGACGCAATTCTGGTGGAATCACGGGCAGAATGGTCAGAACCATCCACTCAGGACGATTTGGAACTTCATTACCAGTCGTATCAAAAGCCTTGATCATCCTGAGACGTTTCAAAGCATCAGCTTTTTTCTGCTGACTACGAGTGGTTTTTACGATTTCCTTAAGCTCGATCATGGTCTTTTTGATCTCTAGATCCCGGAGCATGGAAAGAATGGCTTCACCACCAGTTTTGGCGATAAATACATCTTCTTCATCAGCACCCAGGGCATCTGGACCATAAATAGCATCTAACTCGATGAAATCTTCTTCGTCCAAAATCTCGCCTGGTTCCACATCAGCTTTTCCTGGAGATATAACAACGTAAGATTCATAATAAATAATACGTTCCAGGTTCTTGGAGGTCATTCCCAACGTATGAGCCAATGTTGAAGGAATTGATCGCAAATACCAGGTGTGAACCACAGGAACAGCCAGGGTAATATGCCCCATCCGCTCGCGGCGAACCTTTTTACGAGTAACTTCTACACCGCAACGGTCACAAATAATCCCTTTGTAGCGAATTCGTTTGTATTTCCCGCAATGGCATTCCCAATCTTTGACAGGACCGAAGATACGTTCGCAGAATAGACCATCTTTTTCCGGCTTATAAGTACGGTAATTGATAGTCTCAGGTTTAAAGATCTCACCCCGGGATTCACGCAGGATCTTCTCTGGTGAAGCCAGACGGATCGTGATCTCAGTAAAGTCGTTGATTACAGATTTATTAAGCAAAGGAGTACTCCCTTTTTACTTTAATTCAACATCCAGCCCCAGACCCTTCATCTCACGCAGTAAGACGTTGAAGGATTCAGGAACACCGAACTCTGGCAGATTATCCCCTTTTACCAGGGCGTTATAGGCCTTTGAACGGCCTTCAACATCATCAGATTTAATTGTGAGCATTTCCTGAAGGGTATGTGCTGCACCATAGGCTTCCAAAGCCCAAACTTCCATCTCACCAAAGCGCTGTCCGCCAAACTGGGCTTTACCACCCAAAGGCTGCTGTGTAATGAGGGAGTAGGGTCCCGTGGAACGTGCATGCATTTTATCGTCTACCTGGTGAGTCAGCTTCATCATATAGATCTCGCCAACTGTAACCGGGTTATCAATCGTTTCTCCGGTACGGCCATCGATGAGTGTTTCCTTACCACCCACAGGCAGCTTAGCCTCTTTCATCAAGGCTTCCACATCAGCCAGCTTGGCGCCGTCAAAAACAGGTGTTTCAAACATGACACCCAGTTCACGACCAGCCCAACCCAGCATAGTTTCATAAAGCTGACCCAGATTCATACGAGAAGGCACACCCAAAGGATTCAGGACAATGTCCACAGGACGACCATCGGCCAGGAAAGGCATGTCTTCTTCGGCAACAATAGCAGCGACAACACCTTTGTTACCATGACGACCGGCCATTTTATCACCAATGGATATTTTACGCTTGGTAGCGATCTGGACCTTAGCCAACTGGATTACTCCAGGCTGTAGATCATCCCCTACCTTCTGCTTATAGACATCGTTCTCATAATTTTGTTCAATTTCACGGTACAAACGCTCGTATTCATTGAGCAGCTTATTCAGCTTGACATTGCGATCTTCATCGGCAAGAACTGGCTCGCGACGATTGACTCGCTCGAAATTCAAAGTTGCGATAGCTTCTTTTGTGAAGGGCGTTCCCGCTTTTATAATAACTTTTCCACTGAGATCCTCAACAGCAGCTGATTTATGTTCCAGAAGCAGAGCGTTAACTTTCTCGTTGCGTTTTTTAGTCAGACTGGTTTTATCCAGACTGGCCCGCTGTTTTAAAGCATCCAGCTTACGTTTTTCGTCGACTCGGGATTCACGACCCTTACGGGTATAAAGTTCAGTCCGAATTACCACACCCTTGACACCAGGATCAGCCCGTTTGGACGCATCCTTAACATCACCTGCTTTTTCACCAAAAATAGCTTTGAGCAGTTTTTCTTCGGGTGTAGGATCAGTCTCACCCTTAGGTGTAACTTTTCCAATGAGGATGTCACCAGGATGAATCTCAGCACCAACCCGGATAATTCCGTCGTTACTCAGATTACGGGTGGCTTCTTCACTTACATTAGGAATGTCTCGCGTCAACTCTTCTTCACCACGCTTGGTTTCACGAACTTCAAGTTCGATCTCCTTTAAGCGCATGCTGGTAAAGACGTCATCTTTTAGCAGACGTTCAGAAAGGACGATAGCATCCTCAAAGTTGTAGCCACGCCATGGCATAAAGGCAACGGTAATATTACGACCTAAAGCAAGATCGCCTCGGTCAGTACTCATTCCATCAGCCAGAACATCACCAGGAGCAACGCGCTGACCAACCTCAACCAAAACCTTCTGATTAATACAGGAGTCTTGATTACTCCGCTGGAATTTGCGCAACTTATAGGTAATAATACCGGGTTCTTCAACAAGTGTTACTTCTTCATCAATCCGACGGGTCGTCTTGACAACGATTTCCTTGGCGCTAACTGATTTGACAATACCTTTCACATCGGAAAGGAGCAATGCCCGGGAATCTTTGGCAACGATCTTCTCAAATCCAGTTCCCACAATGGGAGCTTCAGGCCACAACAGTGGCACTGATTGACGCTGCATATTCGAGCCCATTAAGGCCCGGTTAGCATCATCGTGCTCTAGAAAAGGAATACAAGCCGCCGCAGGAGATACAATCTGCAGGGGTGAAACATCCATGTAGGAAACTTCACTGATATCCTTAATTGGGAAATCACCACGAATTCTAACTTGAACTTGATCAGTAGCGATAAAGCCTTCTTCGTCCAGAGGTGAATTTGCCTGAGCGATAAATGTACGATCTTCATCGTCTGCCGACAGATACTCAACAGCTTTGGAAACCTTAGGCTTACCGTTACTGTTAACCACTTTACGGTAAGGGGTCTCAATAAAACCCAGACGATTAACGACACCATAGGATGCCAGGGAAGAAATCAGTCCGATATTTGGACCTTCAGGGGTCTCAATGGGACAAAGTCTTCCATAATGGGTATAGTGCACATCTCGAACCTCAAAACCGGCCCGCTCCCTGGTGAGGGCACCCGGTCCTAATGAGGACAGACGGCGTTTATGGGTAACCTCAGCCAATGGATTGGTTTGATCCATAAACTGAGATAATTGATTGGTTCCAAAAAATGAGGAAATTGCCGAGGTCACAATTCGGGAATTGATCAGGTCCTGGGGAGTTAGATTCTCAGTATCACGCACATTCATCCGTTCGCGAATAGTCCGGGTCATCCGACTCAAAGCCACTGAGAACTGGTTCCCGATCTGTTCACCCACAGTTCGTACACGTCGATTTCCAAGGTGATCGATATCATCAGTACCACGTTCACCTTTACGCATTTCAAGCAGGAAGTTCACCGACATGATGATATCTTCCGGTGTCAGCACAAGCTCCTCAAGCGGAACATCAATGCCAAATTTCTTGTTCATGCGGTAACGGCCAACTTCACCAAGATCATATTTTTTAGGATCAAAAAAGAGCCTAAACAAGAATTTTTCAGCCAGATCAAGGTTTGGTGGTTCTCCACCACGCATTTCAGTATAAAATATTCTAAGTGCTTCGTTGGTATCGGAAGAACGATCCTTGGCCAATGTGTTTGCCAGCAGGTCATAGGCAATATCTTCAGGGTCAGTAACGACCATGACGCCGCCAACGCCTTCTTTTTTAAGCTCACGGACCTTTTCCTTGGTCAGCTTATCTCCAGCCTCCATAAGGATTTCGCCAGTTTCCTTGTTGACAACATCAACCGGTACCGGTGTGTCATAAAAGGATTTCAAACCAACATTATCAGCTAATCGCAATTCACGGATCACACCAAAAGAGCTAAGGATAGATTCATTACTTGAGAACTTCATGGCTCGCAGCAATAGTGAGATAGGAAATTTCCGTCGGCGATCGATGACAGCATAGATGACATCATGGATGTCAGTAGTGATATCCAGCCAACTGCCTCGGAAAGGAATCAATCTGGCAGAATATAATTTGGTACCATTGGGGTGAATCTTCATGTCGAAGAATACACCAGGCGAGCGCATCAACTGGGAAACAATAACCCGTTCAGCTCCATTGACCACAAAAGCTCCGCCTTTGGTCATATAGGGAATGTTTCCAAAGAAGATATCCTGCTCAACATGGACAGAATAATCGCCCGGTTCAGCACCTTCTTCGGTTGCATGTAAAATCAGTTTTACTTTTAATGGTACGGAATAAGTAACCCCACGCTCAAGGCATTCCTCGATTGAATATCGAGGTAAACCCACGCTGTAGGATACGTAATCCAATTTGTAGTTCCCATGATTGTCTTCAATGGGAAAAACAGCTTTAAATATAGCCTCCAAACCCTTGTTCTCGCGTTCATAGGCAGCAACCTCTTGCTGTAGAAATTCTTTCCACGAAGCAACCTGCAAGTTTAGCAGGTTAGGTAGATCAATCTGTGAACCGATTTTTGAGAAGGAGTGTCGTTCTATTTTACTAGGCAGGGACAAAAGCCACCTCCACTTTTAGTTAATCAACTAAAGGCGCAAAAGCTCGCGGAAGATATCCTCCGCGAGCCAGAATCCAGATAAGCACTGAAGCTAGAAGTCAAACTATTTAAGAGAGACTGCAGCTCCAGCTTCTTCCAACTGTTTTTTGAGCTCTTCAGCTTCATCTTTGGAAACAGCTTCCTTGATTTTGCTGGGAGCACTATCAACCAACTCTTTGGCCTCTTTGAGTCCAAGAGCTGTGACTTGACGTACAACTTTGATAACATTGATCTTTTTCTCGCCGGGACCCTCAAGCACAACATCAAACTCAGTCTGCTCTTCAACTTCTTCAGCAGCAACAGGAGCAGCAGCCATAGCAACAGGAGCAGCAGCAGTTACATCGAATTTGTCTTCGATAGCAGTTATAAGCTCTGAAATCTCGAGCATGTTAGCGGTTTCAAGATAGCTCATTACATCATCACGTGTGATACCCATGAGTAGATTACCTCCAGATTAATTCTTTGTTTCTTTTAATGACAATAAAACACCTGCTAATTCCCGCATGGGGGCTTGAAGCACACTCAGGGTTTTCTGCATGGGAGACTGCAGCCCACCTAACAGCATAGCAAGCAACTCTTCTTTCGATGGTAAATTGGCCAACTTCACGTAGAAAGAGGCATCCAATACCTGGCCCTCAAAAACCACGCCTTTGACAGCTGGTTTTTCTTTAGCCTTACCTTCCTTTTTAAGGAATTCTTTGATCACTCGAGCAGGTGCTGTCGGATCTTCATTTCCAAAAGCCAGAGCAGTGGGTCCCTTTAACACATCATCGAGACCATCATATCCTTTTTCCTTCACAGCAATGCTGACCAGAGTGTTCTTCAGGACACGATATTCAACATCAACCTCATGAAACCGAGTTCGCAAGGCATTGGTTTCTTCCACCGATAACCCTACGAAATCTGTGAAATAGATTGCACTGGCATTTGAGATTTTCTCCCGGATAATATCCAGAGAGTTAATATTATTTTGATTTGGCATACTACTAATTCCTTCGCCGCTTATACGCCGAGCGTAGCTTTATCGATACGAATACCAGGACCCATAGTTGAGCTAAGAACCATTTTTTGAAAATAGGTCCCCTTGGCACCAGACGGTTTCATGGCAATCAACCGATTGACCAGAACTGTAATATTTTCAGACAGGGCAGCAGCCTCAAAAGAAGCTTTCCCAACCACTGAATGAACAATACCATACTTATCCGTACGCAGTTCAATCTTACCGGCCTTAGATTCGGACACAGCCTTGGTGACATCCATAGTCACTGTACCAGTCTTCGGGTTTGGCATCAAACCACGCGGACCCAGAATACGCCCCATCTTACCAACCGCACCCATGTTATCGGGCGTAGTAATAATCACATCGACGTCAATCCAGCCGTCTTTCAGTTTCTGGAGATAGTCCTCAAAACCGACGTAATCTGCACCGGCTTCGGTAGCTTCATCAGCTTTAGGACCTTTTGCCAAAACCAGCACACGAACCTTTTTACCAGTACCGTGAGGTAGCGTGACAGTACCGCGCACCATTTGATCAGCATACTTTGGATTCACACCCAAATTGACTGATATTTCCACAGTCTCATCAAATTTTGCAGTGGCACACTCTTTTAGAAGTCCGACACCAACATTGAGCTCGTACTCTTTGGCTGCATCCAGCTTACTGAGATTGATTTTTTGTTTTTTTGAATTTTTCATCTCAGATCTCCTACTCTGTTACCGTGATGCCCATACTGCGAGCTGTGCCCTCAATAATGCGCATGGCCATCTCAACATCGTGAGAATTCAGATCCGGCTTTTTTAGTTCAGCAATCTCGCGAACCTGTTCCTTGGTGACGTTCCCTACTTTTTCAGAGTTGGGTGTTCCTGAACCTTTTTCCAGCCCAGCAGCCTTTCTCAATAGGACAGCTGCAGGTGGAGTCTTGGTGATAAATGTAAAGGACCGGTCAGCGTAAACTGTGATGACAGCGGGAATAATTAACCCACGATCCTTCTCAGTTCTGGAATTGAACGCCTTACAGAACTCCATAATATTCACACCCGCCTGTCCCAATGCCGGTCCTACCGGCGGAGAGGGATTGGCCTGACCTGCGGGAATATGCAGTTTAATCTTGTTAATTACCTTTTTGGCCATTCGCTTTTACCTTCTTACTACTTTTCTAATTCTATCTGCAGGAAGTCCAGCTCAACCGGCGTGGGTCGTCCAAAAATGGATACTTCGACCTTTACCTTCTGCTTTGCTTCATCAACTTCCTTTACAAAACCGGTGAAGTCCACAAAAGGACCATCCATGACCTTGATCGGGTCTCCAGCTTTGAATATGGTTCCCATGACTTCCTGACCATCCCGTTCTTCGACTTCTCCAAGAATACGACGGACTTCCACATCTTTTAACGGAACCGGCTCACCTTTGGGACCAACAAAGGACATTATCCCAGGAACATTCTCCACGAGATAACGTGTTTCAATGGTGATCTCCATTTGAATCATGATGTAACCAGGAAAAAACACTTTATTACGTATGTATTTTTTTCCGGCACGCATTTCAACCACATTTTCTGATGGTACCAGCACTTCAGGAATCAATTCACTCATTCCGGCAAGCTCTGCCTCTTGAAGAATTGCCTCACTGACTTTCTTTTCCTTACCGGAAAACGTCCGAAGACTATACCATTTCATGGCCATTTTAGCGCCCCATGATCACATTTAAAACAAGGATGGACATTACTTTATCGAGAACAAAAAGAACGATCGCAATAAATGCAGACATACCTAACACCACCCAGGTAGAGCTTTTAAGCTCTTCATAAGTTGGCCAGGAGATCTTTTTGAACTCAGCTTGGACGCCATCTAAAAATGTTTTGAACTTATTTATCATAGTTTATTTCACAATCTAAGAAAACGAGCAGGAGAGACAGGACTCGAACCTGCAACCTACGGTTTTGGAGACCGTTGCTCTACCAATTGAGCCACTCTCCTGTCTATACTTCATTTCTTATTTTGTTTCCTTGTGCACGACGTGTTTATTGCAATTAGGACAATATTTCTTGAACTCTACGCGTGCTGGATGCAGGCGCTTATTCTTCTTTGTTGAATAATTGCGATGTTTGCATTCCGTGCACTCAAGTGTGATTATCTCACGCATAAATTAACCGCCAATACCTTACTCAATGATCTCAGTAACAACACCAGCACCTACAGTATGACCACCTTCGCGAATAG
>JAOZSM010000342.1 GCA_029939675.1 Fidelibacterota bacterium | reverse complement strand
AAACCCTTTGGAGTTGTGATCAATCGCTATGGTGTTGGGAATGATGCTGTACTGGATTATTGTAAGCATGAGAACATTGATGTGATCGCCCGCATTCCCAACGAACGCCTGATCGCCGAGACCTACTCCCGCGGGGAACTGCTTTTCGAAAAATTCCCGGCTGTAAAGGCCGCTTTGCAAAATATAGAGCAGCATTTATTCAGTCTTGAGTTGGGAGCTGCCCTATGAGACACCAATTAAAAGAAATTGTCGTTATCTCTGGTAAAGGTGGTACTGGCAAAACATCAATTACTGCCTCCTTTGCAGTGCTCGGTGGAGCTGATATCGTTTTGGCAGACTGTGATGTGGATGCCGCTGATATGCATCTGCTCATGCAACCCGATATTCAGCAAAGCGAAGCCTTTTTTAGTGGTGCCATTGCTAAAATTGATCCAGACCTATGTACCGGCTGTGGCTTATGCGCCGAGGTCTGTCGCTTTGATGCCATCTTTCAGCAAGACGATAAATACGTAATCGAACCAATGAATTGTGAGGGTTGTGGGTACGGTCCCCGGGTTTGCCCTGAAGCAGCCATTAATATGCTTGATGCCAATGTGGGGGACTGGTATAAATCCATTTCTCGCCTGGGTACGCCCCTGATTCATGCCAAACTTGGGATCGGCGCTGATAACTCGGGAAAACTGGTCACCAAGGTTAAGGATGAAGCCAAACGACTGGCCATCGCAGAAGATAAGCAAATCCTATTGGTTGATGGGCCTCCCGGAGTTGGATGTCCCGTAGTAGCAGCCCTGGCTGGAGCCGATTACGTCGTCATCGTCATCGAACCCACCGTGTCAGGTATCCATGATCTTAAACGGGTCCAGGAGTTGATTGCCAAGTTTAGAATTAACTCCGGCTGCATTATTAACAAGTTTGATATCAATCTTGATGTAACTAATGAAATCAAAAAATTCATAAGCGCTGCTGGAATCGATCATATCGCTGACATCCCCTACGATGTGACTTTCACAAAAGCTATGACAAAAGGTAAAACCATTGTTGAGTATAGTCCTGAAGGAACAGGAAAATATTTGAAAACAAGTTGGCAAAAAATTAAACAGCTGATACAGCTGGAAAGTGAGTAAAAAAATGAAAATAGTATTTACAAGTAAAGGCAAAGAGCTGGATTCAATGATGGATCCACGCTTTGGGCGGGCAGAATTTTTGGTCATGTACGATGACGAAACCAAGGATCATACGGCTCATGATAATGCCGAATCCGGTGGTGCCGCCCATGGTGCTGGTCCCCTGACCGCTCAAAAAGTCTATGCACTCAACCCTGATGCCATTGTTACTGGAAATGGACCTGGCGATAAAGCTTCCGCAACTCTGAAGGTAGCCAATATTGATATGTATGTGGGAGCTGGCAATGTGACGGTTCGCGAAGCATTACAGCTCTTCCAGCAGGGAAAATTACAAAAAATTGAACTATAGGAGAAATTAACATGCCTAGAGGTGATCAAACAGGTCCCCAAGGAGGGGGCAGTATGACAGGGCGGCGTTTGGGACGCTGCACAGGAAACGATAATCGTGATTTTGGACCAGGCTATGGTGCCGGTTTTGGTGGGGGAAGACGCGGAGGTTCATTTTTCGGTCGGCGCGGAGGTGGCGGTCGTGGTTTCGGCCAGGGAATGGGTTACGGTAATGGGGCACGGTCCTGGGGGACAGGAGTTGAAAGTGATCCGGGAGCAAACATCTCACATATCCCGGGTACCGAGCAAACAGCCCTGAGCCAGCAACTCACAACGGTGATAGATCAATTATCCAAACTGCTTGAAAAATCAGCAGATTCCGGGAAGATAAACAATGAAAAAGAATAGTCAGAATATGGGCTCTGGTGGAGGATGCCATTGTCCCAAATGTGATTATCGGGCCGCTCACAAACGCGGTGTTCCCTGTCAGGATGAAAAATGCCCTCAATGTGGCGCAAAACTTATCCGCGAAGGCTCTTATCATGACGACCTGCTAAAAAAGAAGCGGGATAAAAACTGATTCTTGAGTAAATGATATTTGTGGTGTTGCTAATCTCTATCAAAAACTGGAGGATATTATGATGGATATGATCGTAAAAGCGAATGACCTGGAATGGCAGGATGCTGGCGAAACCTATATGCGGGGTACTCTAATCAAAGTTCTACGGGATGATGCTGGTGGCAGGACCATCCTACTGAAAATACCTGCAGGATTCCGCCAGGAAAGTCACTCTCATCTAAGAACAGAGCAACATTATGTGATCCGGGGAGCATATGAAATGGGAGACATTCTATGTCCAGAAGGGACTTATCAACTGATTCATAAAGACTCAACTCATGGCCCCATTACATCGGCAACAGGAGCAGAAATTCTGGTTATCTGGCATTGAAATTCAAATGCTCAGCAAAGCCAATTAAACTTCATAGTGCGATGAAGAAGATACAGCGCATTATGAGGTTTAATTGACGTAAATGATTGAACGCTTCCATTATCCTTAGTGATGAAAACAGATTGGAAATCTTAAATGCATCTACGCAATAAATTTATCATGGCTCCCATAAAATTGGGCTACTGTAAAAACGATGGAATGGTCAATCCCA
>JAOZSM010000009.1 GCA_029939675.1 Fidelibacterota bacterium | reverse complement strand
TGAAGGTCCCTTTAAGGTCTTCCATCCCATGTTTGGTGCCATTAACACCATGCTTTTTACACCTGGGCATGGAACAACTACAGGACCCCACATTCGGGATGCCATTGATATGAAGCGTTTTATGGGCATCGTGATCTTTGCGCTGATCCCCAGTATCATGGTGGGTTCTTACAATGTGGGTATTCAAGCCGGAGTTGAGGGCATATTTTCGGCCTTCATGTTTGGCTTTTTGAAACTCCTGCCCATCATCGTAGTGACTTACGCTGTGGGTCTGGGTTGGGAAATGATCTTTGGTCATATCAACGGACATGATATTCATGAAGGATTCCTGGTAACTGGGATCCTGCTGCCTCTGACCCTCCCTCCTACCATCCCATTATGGCAGGTTGCTGTAGCCGTTTCTTTTGGAACGGTCATCGGTAAAGAGGTTTTTGGTGGAACAGGTATGAACCTGCTAAACCCGGCACTGACTGCCCGGGCATTCCTATTCTTCACCTATCCAGGGAACATCTCTGGAGACGGTGTCTGGGTTGCTCTGGATGGCTTCACTGGCGCCACGCCTTTAGCCGCTGCAGCCGCATCAACGGGCTCAGCTGTTGAAGCACTCAATTCAGCTGGGTTTACTCTTAATCAAATGTTTTTCGGGTTCACTCCTGGGAGTGTGGGGGAAACATCCACCATTGCCATTCTCATTGGGGCGGTCATCCTTTTGGCCACCGGGGTAGCCAGTTGGCGGATCATGCTGGCAACAGTTCTAGGCGCATACGGAATGGGTCTCATCGTCCAATTCTTTGGTGCGGAAGCGGCTGGCGGAATGCGTACCCTGCCTGCTCACTACCACCTGGTTATGGGTGGCTTTATGTTCGGAGCAGTATTTATGACTACCGACCCGGTCTCGGCTGCCGGTACCAATATTGGTAAATGGATCTATGGTATCCTCATCGGTATCATGGTGATCCTGATCAGAGTATTTAACCCGGCTTATCCGGAAGGGATGATGTTAGCCATCCTGTTTGGAAATGTTTTTTCACCCCTGATCGACCACTTTGTGGTACAGGCCAATATTAAAAGGAGGCTGAATTATGGCAAGTAAGCCTCGCATTACGAAAGCCTATACTCTGGGTTTTGCTGCTGCCGTTACCATGGTATGCAGCGTACTACTGGCATCTGCGGCAACCTTGCTCAAAGAACGCCAGGAACAGAATGTCCAGCTCGATATCAAATGTAATATCCTGACTGTCTTAGGATTGATCGAAACTAAGGATGTTGAAGCTGAAAAGGTATTTTCTCTATATGATGATAAAGTAAAGACCTTCGTGGTTGATCTTACTGGTAACCAGGTAAGCGGTCGAACGGCTGAAGATATTGATCCTGAAGCTGAACCTGACCTGCTTCCGGTTTTTGCGCGACAGGAAGGTGGCAAGATTACCGCCTATTGCATCCCAACTCAGGGAAAAGCCCTCTGGTCAACTGTCAAAGGCTACATCGCTCTGGAAAATGATCTTAACACAGTTAAAGGTATTACCTTTTATAGCCATGGTGAAACACCAGGGTTAGGTGGTGAGATTGATAAGGAGTGGTTCACAGAAGCCTTCAAGGGCAAGACCATTCTTAATGATGCCGGTACCATAGTTTCCGTTACCATCGTTAAGGGCAAAATGCGCGGGAATGAAAAAGATCCTGAGCATTTGGTAGATGGTATCAGTGGAGCCACCTTAACCACGAAGGGCTTAAATAAATTCATTAAAGCAACATTGGATAAATATGAACCCTACTTCAAAACGGTTCGGGGAGAAGCATCATGAGTATCCTGAGTAAAAAGGACATGGGCTTCCTCACAGATCCCCTGATGGACAACAATCCTATTGCCACTCAAGTGCTGGGTATCTGTTCGGCGCTTGCTGTAACGGTTCAACTGCAGACGGCCATGGTGATGTCCATTGCTGTTATTACCGTACTGGCCTTTTCAAATGTGCTGATCTCAACAATCAGAAATAAAGTCCCTTCCAACATTCGGATCATCATTGAGCTGGCGATCATTGCTACTCTGGTAATCCTGGTTGATCAAGTACTCAAGGCCTTCCTGTATGATATCAGCAAACAGTTGAGTGTGTTTGTTGGGTTGATCATCACCAACTGTATTGTACTGGGACGAGCGGAGGCTTTTGCGCTCCAGAACAAACCCTGGCCCAGTTTCCTGGATGGTATTGGCAACGGGTTAGGCTACAGTATGATCCTGATCGTGGTAGCCTTTGGTCGCGAGTTATTAGGCTCCGGTACTCTCTTTGGCTTTCAGGTTATTCCAGACGCTGCTTATGCTGCTGGCTATCAAAATATGGGGCTTATGGTTCTGGCACCGGGAGCATTTATCCTCCTGGGCTTAATCATTTGGGTCCAACGTACCCTCACCGGTACGGTAACGGATTAGGAGGTTGATGATGGAAAATCTAATTAGCCTGTTTGTTGAATCCGTATTTGTTAACAATATCCTGCTGGCCTACTTCCTGGGGATGTGTTCCTTTCTCGCTGTATCAAAGCGGGTGGATACTGCTCTAGGCTTGGGTCTGGCTGTCATCTTTGTAGAAGTGATCACAGTCCCGGTCAACTGGGCTTTGAACCACTACCTGCTGGCCCCCGGTGCTTTGACCTGGGCCGGTCTGCCGGATGTGGATCTGAGCTTCCTGGGCTTCATCTCATATATCGCTGTGATCGCGGCACTGGTGCAGTTGGTAGAAATGGTCATTGATCGTTATAGTCCGGCTCTATACAGCGCCCTGGGTATCTTTCTGCCCCTCATCGCAGTGAATTGTGCCATTCTAGGTGCTTCACTTTTTATGGTAGAACGGGAATACACTTTTGCCGAATCAGCCGTATTTGGTTTGGGATCGGGAGTAGGGTTTGCTCTGGCAATTGCAGCCATGGCAGCTATCCGCGAGAAATTGCGTTATTCACATATTCCTGAAGGCCTGCGCGGCTTGGGAATTACCATGTTAATCACGGGACTCATGGCTATGGCCTTTATGAGTTTTTCCGGAATCAGTCTGTAAGGAGGGTGTTATGAGTATGCTTGGCTTGATTATTCTTAGTACCCTGGTCTTTACAGGGATGATTTTGGTATTGGTTGTAATTCTGAACTATGCCACCTCAAAGCTGGTTAGTACGGGTGATGTAAAGATTCTGATTAATGATGATGAGGATAAATCGCTCAGTGTTCCGGCCGGTTCAACCCTGCTTCAAACCCTGGCAGCAGAAAAGATCTTTCTGCCCTCAGCCTGCGGTGGTGGTGGTACCTGCGGTATGTGCACCTGCCAGATTGAATCCGGTGGTGGCGAGATCCTACCAACTGAAAAACCGCATTTGACCCGGACTCAGATTAAGGACAATGTTAGACTGTCCTGTCAGGTGAAGGTTAAAAATGACATGAAGATCACCATCCCGGATGAGATCTTCAATATTCAGAAATGGGAATGTGAAGTGGTCTCCAACCATAACGTAGCCACCTTTATCAAGGAATTTATCGTCAAACTTCCAGAAGGTGAGACCTTGGATTTCCGGGCTGGTGGCTATATCCAGATTGATATTCCTCCTTACAAACTCGATTATTCTGAATTCGACATCGAAGAAGAATATCGGGGAGACTGGGATAAATTCAACATGTGGCGATACCACTCAGAATTAGATGAAACCATTTTTCGGGCCTACTCCATGGCCAACCATCCGGCTGAGGGCAATATAGTGATGCTCAATGTACGTATTGCCAGTCCGCCACCCGGATTGGATGTCCCCCCCGGTCTGGCCTCATCCTATCTCTTTAACTTGAAACCAGGTGAGAAGGTCATGGTCAGTGGTCCTTATGGCGAGTTCTTTGCCAAGGAGACTGAACGGGAAATGCTGTATGTTGGTGGCGGTGCCGGGATGGCACCGATGCGCAGTCACATCTTTGATCTGCTTAAGACCAAGCGCAGTTCACGCAAGATCTCTTTCTGGTATGGAGCACGCTCTAAACGGGAGATGTTTTACGATGATGAGTTTAAAGCACTGGCTGAGGAATTCCCCAATTTCAGCTACAATGTGGCTCTCTCAGATCCCATGGAAGAGGATAACTGGGATGGTCCGGTAGGCTTTATCCATCAGGTGGTCCAGGATACTTACCTGGCCGACCATGAGGCTCCTGAAGATATTGAATACTACATGTGTGGACCGCCCATGATGATTGATGCCGTGGACAATATGTTGTATAATCTCGGAGTAGAATCAGAGATGATCGATTACGATAAGTTTTAGCTCTGGTTTAACAGTAAATCTTAAAAAAGGTTCGGGTTATCCGGACCTTTTTTATTAAGTTTAGGGCAATCTGGAGGATAGACTCATGAAACAGTATTCTGGACCATCAAAAAGGACCATTTCAATATTCTGGCTGGGTATTTTGATTTTGGTTCTGGTCAACTGTGGTAATAACAAACCGATTTATGATGAATTTTCGTTCAATGGAGCCACCATGGGCACGACCTACCACATCAGCATTGTCGGCGATCCCATTGATGTTCAAGAACGCAGCCAGATCTCCAGCAGAATCGATAGTTTCCTGATCAATTTTAACCACACGCTTTCCACCTACGAGGATCAGAGTGAGATTTCATACTTCAATCGAAATTTGACAACTGAACCGATCAACGTGTCTGCCGAGCTCCTCCATGTTGTAAAAACCGGTATTGAATTTTGCGAGAAGTCTGGCGGGGCTTTCGACATCACAGTTATGCCCATTGTAAATTTTTTCGGGTTCGGTTTTGAACCGGGTGAGGATCGCTTTCCAAATGTGGAAGAGATCGATGCCTGGTTACAACTGACCGGTTGCGATAAACTGGAACTGGGAGACACAACCATCACAAAATCTGATCCCAGAATCAGCATTGATCTGAGCGCCATTGCCAAGGGTGATGCCTGCGATCATGTAACTGAATTTTTGCGGGAGATGGGGTTTCAAAACGTGTTTGTAGAAGTGGGTGGTGAGATCATGACCCATGGCGTCAATCAATACGGCAAGCATTGGAAAGTTGGTATTGACCGACCAACTATTGGTGGCGCTCCTGGTGCAGATTTGCAGCATATCATTCAGTTGACCAATATGGCAGTTGCTTCAAGTGGTGATTATCGCAATTATCGTGAAGTTGAGGGCCAGCGTATTTCACATGCCATGGATCCTCGTACCGGATCCCCCATCGATCACAATCTTGCCGCAGTTACCGTGATCACCAACACCTGTCTCATGGCTGATGGCTTGTCGACTTCTGTGATGGTGCTGGGGTTGGAAGAAGGTCTGAGCTGGTTGGAAGATTTTCCTGATGCTGAAGGTTTATTGATCACTCGCGAAAACGATGGTTCTTTCAAAGAATTTATGACAACTGGCTTTAACCAGTATCTGGCAGACTAGAGCACTGCTCAAAGAGTGTGGGATTTAATCAGGATAAAGGTGAAAAAATGGATGATTTTGCAAAAAAATATTTCCCATTGTATGCTGATCCAGTTACCTGGAGCGGTACTATTGTAAAAACCTGGCTAAGATTTGTACTGTTTGGAGGTACACTGGGCTGGTTAACATTTGAGTTAGTTACTCGAACAACAGAGCAGGGGGATAACCAGGCTACCTATGGTGCGGTTTTCTTGATATTTTTCCAAATTATGATTTTATACGCACTTCGAAGACTGTATCTCCGTATAGTTGAAAAAGATTTCTAGTATTAAACAATCCCATGTTATTTGTACGTTTCATTTTCTGATGTACAGGTCTTAAGCTTTATATCCCTCGACTCCGCTCGGGATGACGAACATAGGTTCATATGACTAGCTGGGGCCAGGGTAATATTAAAGCTGATACTGCTTGACCCAGCTTAAAATAAAGCGCTGAATATCATTTCGATTGTTCATGGGAATACCAGCCTCTTCAAAATAGGATCCCATTGCCCGGCGCAGTAGCTGTAGTTCCATGTCTACGGGATCGGATTTATGATCTTCCGCTTCAACTTTACTGTGATCCAGCTGCTCGATCAGCGTTGTGAGATATTGAGCAATTCGTTGCATCTTATCATAATTCAAATGTTCAGGTATGTCGGTCACCTGATGGTAATGTTCCCATCTTCCGCAAGTAAAGAATAAGTAGGGCTCTCCGTTTTCCCGTAGGACATGATGGTCACTCAGATCTCCAACATAACGATTCAAGGTGGCAATATTTCTGAGACCTGCCGGTAGCTCGGTCTCCAATAACAGTTTAGCCAGGCTCTGATGGCTTTCGGCTCCGAAGATGAAAACCATATCTTCCAGCCCCTCTACCGGAACATCATGCCCCACCAAATCGAGAACCAGACCAGCATGAATGGTTCTTTGCAACTGTTTCAGATAGAAGTTGGTGGATCCCATATGTTCTGTCAGAAATCGCGGGGGCTCTTCGGCATCAGGAAAGAGGAAAATAATGTCCCGCTGCCTGTGGGTCAGCTTCAGGCGCTGGAGGACGGCCAACCAGGTGGCAATAGCAGCTGCATTATCATCTGCTCCAGGTTGATCATCGCAAGTATCATAATGGGCTATGAGTAGAATGGGGTTTAGCGAATTATCGATGCCAGGAAGCACACCTGCCAGGTTGACATAATTACTGGACTCGACCCGATAAGAGAGTTCAAAACTATTTCCGTGATGCGGCATAAGACCAGCGGCCTGCATGCGCCCGTTCAGATATTCTCTGGCCTGCTCGTGACCCTGGCTGCCAACTTTGCGAGTACCTGGAGCTGCAAGTGCTATTACGTCTTTTCTTAATTGATCAATCATCCCCGCTTATACCTCATTTTTTATTCGAAGTAGCATAAGCGAATAGGCTGGGATAACAACGTAAAATTAGAGCCTGAGATACAACAAAAAAATGCCCGAGCAGCTTAACCACCCGGGCATTTTTTTACTTATTACTTAAACCTTAAACTGGTCCACCTGACTTTTCAGTTCCTGGACCTCTCGATTTAAGCCCTCGGAAGATACTGCCAACTCCTGAGCACTACTGGCAGCTTCTTTTGAGACTGTGGAAACACTCTCTACATTTGTAGAAATTTGTTCTACACCGGCACTTTGCTCAATGGCGGCACTGGCAATCTGAGTAATCGCACCCATTACACCATCAATGGCTCCACTGATATTCTCAAGGGCTGTACCAGATTGACTGGCCAATTCCTGTCCAGATCTGGATTGCTCAGATATCTCACCCATGGCGGAAACAGAGGCATTCACGTCTTTCTGGATTTCAGCAATTTTTGCTGTGATATCACTGGTAGCTGCCACAGTTCGTTCGGCCAGCTTGCGAACTTCATCAGCCACAACTGCAAATCCACGACCAGCATCCCCGGCTCTGGCTGCTTCAATGTTGGCATTCAGAGCCAACAGATTGGTCTGGTCAGCAATGTCATCAATAACCTGAATCACTGACCCAATCTCTTCTGATCTAGACTTTAGGGTAGCTATTTGCTCTGTGGCAGATTGAACAACTGATACAATCTGTTCAATGCCAGCCACTGTCTCTGTTACTGAGGTTCTACCTGTTCCGGCAGCTGCATTGGCTTCGCCAGCATTTTTCTGGGTCTCTTCTGTGTTATTGCTGGTTTCAAGAATCATGGCACTCATCTCCTCGATGGACGTTGCCACTTCAGAGAGTTGAGCCTGTTGCTCCTCGGATCCGGCTGCCATTTCCTCAGCTGCTGCAGAAATCTGGTTAGATGTCTCTGATACCTGTTCAGCACTTTTTTGCACACGAGCAATGATGGTTTGGATTTTCTCCACAAAAGTATTGAACCATTTAGAGAGCTCGCCAATTTCATCATCAGAGTCAACATCGAGTCGCACTGTCAGATCACCTTCGCCTTCAGAAAGATCCTTCAGAATCAGGACTATCTTGCCTAGCGGTTCAGCTATCAACCTGGCAATGAAGTAAATCAGACCAGCAACCACAACGATCATGATAATAAAAAAGATGATCATCTGGATAATGGTAGCATGCAATTCATCCAGAACAGCATTTCCATTCAACTGATAAACCCAGACTCCGATCTGAGCACCGGAGTAATCTTTTACTGGAAAGATCGAATGGTAAAAACCATCCTTCTCAAATACATACGTACCATTGCTGCCCTGCGTGAGAATTTGTTCATCCAGATATTCGTGATTAAAATTTGAGGATGATTCAGCATTGAAAATATAGCGTCCCTGACTCTTCTGTTTTAACTCGGGGTCCTTATCCACCCGCTTTTTGAAAGATGTAGCAATCTCCAATTGGTCCCGATTCATGAATAGTGCGATCTCTTCTTCTGCTCTGATCTTGGAGACCTTGAGCATTGAGCTAATGGGAATCAGGGTTTCTACTGATCCATAGTACCGGGAGTCATCACCATAAATTGGTGCCAAACCTCTGCTGACAAATCCACCCCGCCCTATTTCAATTCCCGAGATTGGTTGATTCTTGCGGGAAATATCCAATACTGTATTTCTAAAGCTAGAGAGATCATCCCCACCGCTGCCATTCCAAATGCGCAGAAATGAGGTTGCTGGCGGTAAATGAAAATGAACCTTGAGATTCATATTGAGCTGATTATCGATTATGCCCTTTTGCTGCTTGTAATAGTCATAGAGATCCTTGGTTGCCACGTCCCGACTGGCTCCAGCATAGTGCCTGCGGTAGGCTTCCTTCACTATGGGCAAGCCTGCCTGCAAAGCTGACATGGCCAAAGCTTTTTTTCCGATACGATTGAGATTTGCCTGCATATCCAGGGCTTTAGTTTGCAGGGTACGCTCGAATTCACTGTTAACCAGTGCCGTCACTGAGCTGTTATAATTCATTAGATAAATTGCACCTGCAATCACAAAAATAGTAATTACAGTACCAAATATCTTTGTAAAAATTGATACCGACTTAAACCATTTAATCATATTACACCCACCTCTTGTAAAGGTACTGGTATAGACCAGTACGCCCGCGTTTCATCCTTTTCCCCCCTATATCATCGAAAGTAAATGCGAATTCTTTACTACTTAGCGGATTTGGCTACTGATCTCAGGGCTAAGCCTTTTCGATTTCACGTAAAACCTAAGTCGATTTTCTTGCATAAATCATTAGTTGATTTAAATAATTATTGCAATACGACCATTTACTGCTAAGCAATGTTTGCTAGATGGCATAATATGTGCACGCGCGTATTGGCTGACGCGGAGCGCGTCTTGAATCCAAGCAGGCGATGAGGGAAACATGAGTCGTTTTATTTTTACCTGGGGTATCCTAATCCTTATCTGGATAGGCTTTACAGGCACCCTGAACAGTATGGAACTGCTAATGGGAACTGCTATTAGTTTCGTTATTGCGATCTATGCGCACAGGACCTTCACCCACAAAGGGCTGGGATTTTTCTCACCCAAAAGTGTAGCATATATTGTTAAATATCTATTGGTTTTTCTGGTGGAGTTGGTCAAGTCGAACATCGATGTAGCACTGCGGGTGCTCAATCCTAAAATGCCGATTAATCCAGAGATTGTTGAGTTCAAGACCAGTCTGACCTCTGAAATGGGTCGGTTGATTCTGGCAAACACTATCACGCTCACACCGGGAACGCTAACTGTGGACGTCATTGATGACACCTATTACATCCATTGGTTGAATTCAGAGACCACAAATCCGGAAAAAGCGGCACAAGCTATCGCCGGGAAATTTGAGCCAATCTTGAAGGAAATCTTCGAATGATCTATATTGTATTGGCCTTACTGGCAGTGAGCATCTTGCTAGTAGTCATCCGTTTCGTTAAAGGTCCAACTCCTTCTGACCGGGTTGTGGCACTAGACACACTCACCATTATCTCCACCGCCGGCCTGGTATTTTTGAGCCTTTTCTTTGATCGGTCGATCTACCTGGATGTTTCTCTGATATACGGCGTATTAAGCTTTATCGGCGTGCTCACTATCGCCAGATATCTGGAGGGTGGGTTATGATCTATCTTTCAATCATCGGACATCTCATGATCGCTCTGGGGAGTGTTTTTCTATTTCTTGGTGCACTGGGCCTCTTTCGCTTGCCAGATGTCTATTCACGCATGCAAGCCGGCACCAAAGCAACTACGCTGGGGGCTTTGAGCCTGATTATTGGTGTGGGACTCATCCAACCCGAGTTTTTCAGCAAGACTTTGATCATTGCCATATTTATTGCCATTTCCAACCCCATTAGTTCACACGCCCTGGCTCGGGGATCACATAAAGCCGGCATCAAACCCTTCAGTAAGACCGGATTTGATGCTTACGCTAAAATGAAAGAAACTCTGGAGGAAGAGCTATGAGTGATGCATTTGTTATCGTAATTCCCTTACTGGCATTGATTATCATCGGTGCTGCAATTTTTGCGGTCCGGCAGAAAGATCTCCTGCTGGCAATCATTGGAACCTCCATAGTGAGTCTGATCCTCTCAATCCTGTTCTTTATCCTTCAGGCACCGGATGTGGCTCTAACTGAGGCTGCCATTGGTGTTGCACTCACAACTATTATCTTTATCATCACCATTAAAAAAACAACACGGTACGAAGAATGAGAAAAATTATTACCATCCTCTTTCTGGCCATTCTGGGATACTATATGGTTGATCTTATGAATCAAATCCCCTTTGGCGAAGACCGGATGAATGTTGGTCGTCATTACCTCGAAAATACCATAGCAGAAACCGGTTCCGTTAACACGGTCACCTCTATAGTGGTGAGTTATCGTGGTTTTGATACTCTGGGAGAAGTAACAGTCCTTTTCCTGGCGGCAACCGGCCTAGGCGCCATCCTGTTTGACAAACGCGGCAAAAAACGACGTAAACAAAATGCCAGCTCCCTGGTAAAGACCACCTCCAAACTACTCTATCCGCTCATCGTTCTGTTGGGAGCTTATGTCTTTGTACATGGTCACCTGACTCCTGGTGGAGGTTTTCAAGGGGGTGCCATTATCGCCACCGGTGTCCTCATGATGTACATGTCCTACCGCCGTTTTGAAACCAACCATAAAGCACTCACAATTATTGAATCCATGGCAGGACTGACTTTTGTCTCCATTGGCATGGGCGGCTTAATTCTGGGCCAGGGATTTCTGGCGAACTTCCTGCCTCTGGGTGAGCCCAATATGCTTTTCAGTGCCGGCATCATTCCAATCATTTACAGCGCAGTAGGATTCAAGGTCGGTGCTGAACTGACAGGTGTCCTGGACACGCTCCTAAAAACCATTCGATAGAAAGAAAGCGATATGATCTATTACATTACCTCCATCGCTCTCATTCTTATCGGAATGTATGCGGTCCTGGTTAAAAAGAATCTGGTTAAAATGATTATTGGCCTATCCCTGGTGGATGGGGGTTTGCATCTGCTCTTCATAGCTATTGGTTATGTCGATGATGCAACTGCTCCGATTTTCTCCAAAGAAGGTCTCAGCGCAGCGGAAATGGTCGATCCCATACCTCAGGCACTGGTGCTGACTGCCATTGTCATCGGTCTGGCGGTTACTGCAGTTGCGTTAGCTATAATTATCCGTCTGTATGACCATCACAAAACATTAAACGTTAATAAAATCAGAGAGCTGAAGTGGTAGTGATATGAATTTGAATTTTTCACCTGTTCATTTTATTGCGGTACCTCTGTTTGCAGCTTTTTTGCTGCCGCTTTTGGGACGAATCTCTCAAAAGCTGGTAACCCTGGTGCCCGGAATTGTGCTGCTCTATCTATCGGCAGTTGCCCTGACTCTTTTCCCCCAGGCCTACAATGAACCCATTGTGGAAATCATTGCCGGCTGGCGTCCTCCTTTTGGGATCACCCTGGTGTTTGGTCCACTGGCGGCTTTTTTGGTCACCATGATCACGCTGATCGGGTTTGTAGTCTGGATTTACAGCTATCGGTTTATCATCAGAGCACCCCTTGAAAAGTACTACATGCTCTTCATGCTGCTCATTGCCGGATCCACCGGAATCATCCTCACCGGAGATATCTTCAACCTGTTTGTCTTCCTGGAGATCACTGCCATTGCAGCTTATTCATTGACCGCTTTTCTGCGTGATCACAATGGAGCTGAAGCGGCCTTCAAGTATCTGTTGATCGGCTCCTTTGCTTCGGCCTTTGTGCTACTGGCCATCATCATACTATATGCAAATGTAGGTACCTTGAACATGGCCGACATTGCTGTCAGAATGGGTGATGTTCCAGCTAAGATCAAATTGACTATCATGATCCTCTTTATCGTAGGTCTGGGGATCGAAGCCGAACTTTTCCCCTTAAATGGCTGGGCACCGGATGCTTATTCACAAGCACCTTCTCCCATTGGAGCTGTCTTTGCCGGTATCGTTGTAAAAGCGGCTGTCTACGCCCTCATGCGGGTTCTGTTTACGCTATTTGATCTGCCAACTTCTTCTCATTTCCTGGTGGTTATGGGGACCATTACCCTGCTGATCGCTGAGATGTCAGCCATGCGTCAACAACAGATCAAACGTATGTTGGCCTTCTCCAGTATTGGACAAATGGGCCTGGTTCTAGTCGCCTTTGGTCTGGGGACCAGAGAAGGTATCGCCGCCGCTCTATTTCTTATGTTTAGTCATGCAATCATCAAAACCTTGCTGTTTTTCAGCGCAGGATATCTGGTTTTCTTCTCCGGTTTTAAGAATATTTCTGATCTGGAAGGGGTAGGTCGTGAAAAGCCCTGGACCGGATTTTTCTTCTCGCTGGGAGCCCTGGCCATTATTGGCCTGCCACCATTCTCGGGTTTCTGGGGTAAATTCTATCTGCTGATTTCCGCGGCTAATGCTTCCCACATTTTCCTGATTGTGCTCATCTTGTTCTCAGCAGTGATTGAGGCGGTCTACTATCTCAGGGTAGTCGGACGATTATACTTCAAGAAACTGCATGATATTGAAATTCGGCGAACGCCCTTTACCGGGCTCCTGGCCATGGGGATTCTGGCCATAGTAACCATCACTATCGGTGTCTATCCTGATTTTATTTATGAACTGGTACTCCCGGCAGCTGATGAGCTGTTGGACAAAGCTGCATATCTTCAATATGCGATGATGGGACAGTAAGATGGAACAGCTACTCAATATTCCTGCCATTTTAGCGATCGCCTTTGCCGGCAGCATACTGGTATTCGTAACACATCTTGTGCTACCCAGACTCAGAACAGCTGTCGTGCTACTCCTGACGCTGGTTCCGGCTTATCTGGTTTGGCAATTGCCAGTTGACAGCCCCATGGTTTATTTTTCTCTTGGTGGATTCGATCTGAGCTGGGGCACTAACCCCTACTCCCGTCTCTTTAGTTTACTGATTGCCGGTATCGGAGTATTAAGCACGATCTATTCACTGGCTTTCATGAAGAACAAAGCGCGGCTAGGCTTTTTCTACCTGGCCTTCCTGGCTACTATAGCCGCCATGTACGGCATTGTTTTCAGTCAGGATCTACTTTCGTTATTCTTCTTTTGGGAGATCATGACCTGGTCCAGCTTTTTACTAGTGATCTATTATCGGTTTGAAAATCAACAGGCCGGTATCCGTTACTTTGTTTTTAGTGCGGTGGGAGCTTATGCCCTTTTAACGGCCATCGTATATCTGTATTCGTTTACTGGCGATCTTTCGCTGGCAGCCACCTTTCGGGTTATTCCTCAGTTAAGCACTACGCAACTGAGCTGGATCACCGTCCTCTTTCTACTGGGCTTTGGTGTAAAAAGTGCCCTGATGCCAATGCATGTCTGGGCTCCTGATGCCTATCGAAGTGCCCCATCACCCTTTACTGCTTTATTCTCCGGTGTTCTCTCAAAAATGGGAGTCTTCGGAATGGGTCTGGTGCTTTTTAAATTTATGGGTGGCCTGGAACCGGGTCATATCATTCGCGAAGTACTGGCCTGGATGGGTGGTATCACTGCGTTGCTGGGCACTTTCTATGCTGTCTTTCAAACGGATGCAAAAAAGCTCCTGGCCTACAGTTCGATTGCTCAATTGGGCTATATCATTGTCGGTCTGGCAATTGGAACACCTATGAGCGTCATGGCTGCCATCTTTCTGGCCCTGATGCATGGTATCTTTAAAAGTATGCTTTTCATGGGTGTGGGTTCTGTCTTTCATCAAACCGGTAGTCTCGACCTGAATGAATTGACCGGTTTGATCCGTAGAATGCCACTTAGTTTTGTTACCGTGCTCATGGGCATCATCACCGTTGCCGGTGTACCGCCCCTGGGTGGATTTGTGGGCAAGTGGCTGCTCTATGAATCATTGATCACCTCTAACCATTATTTTCTGGTTATTGTACTGTTCACTTCCAGTACAGCCGCCTTCCTGTATCTCTACCGCTTGATATTCTCTATTTTTCTGGGACAGGAAGAGCGGGAATTTGATCACATCAAAGAAGTCTCCTGGGTCATGTGGGTACCCATGCTGATCCTGGCCGGGATGACGCTGGTTACCGGCATCCTGCCTGGAATTTTCTTTGGTCCCATTGCTGAAGCCATGCAATATCTGGGTTTCCCCCAGATTGACTGGCAGATGTCAGTCCTGTTCAACCCCTGGGGCAATCAGGTTGATATGCTGTCAGTGATCACATCTATTGCAACGGTCTTTTTATTGGGTCTCGCATTCATCACCTGGAAAAATTTCAGAACCACCCGCTATGTTACCACCAAAGATATTCATACCTCAGGTGAAATGCCTACTGAGAATGAGAATCTGACCTATGCCATTGATTTTTATCGTCCCTTTGAACGGGCTGCCGCTCCGATCTTTAAGTACAAAGTGACCCGAATGTATGCGTCATTTGCGGAAAATGCCGAGCATCTTTTTGATCTTCTGCGCCATGTGTACACCGGTAATGCCCAGACCTATGCCCTCTATGTGGTCATTTTTCTGGTAATACTTATTGTATTCTCAGGCTGGATCTTCGGAATCCAAATCTAATGATTAGCCACACATCTATGCTCTACGAACTTCACTACGCAGGCAAAGAGCACAGAAGTATTTTTAGTGAAATTATTCCGTTATGGATAAGCATATTAAAAATGATAAATCGATTAACCGTAGAGCTAAATTTTGCTATTACTTTGTGTCTCTGCGTGCTCTGCGAGAGGTCATTTTTGAGATTTGTCAAGATTAAGGATTAATCATTATGAGTTTTGATTGGATAAAACTACTGGGCTTCATTGTTACACCACTTATAGCTAGTGCTGTCGGCTTTACCTATATGGGGTTAAGCCGTAAGATCACAGCCCGAGTCCAGAACCGTATCGGTCCGGGAATCTCGCAGAGTTTTATCGATGTGGTAAAACTTTACAGTAAGAAAACCGCAATTAATCATGGCCTTATGCAGCACATGGGACCGGTCTTTGCCATTACCGCTTCTATCACAACCCTACTCTTCCTACCGGTGATCAAAGATTCGATCTTCTTTGCCAACTTTTCCTTTCGAGGTGATCTGATCTTCCTGATTTACATTATGGTTTTTGGACAATTGGGAATGGCCCTGGGCGCCGGGCAAACCGGTAATCCTAATTCAGCCATTGGTGTCTCTCGTGGTTTGAGTCAAATGGTTGGCTTCAAAGTGCCTTATGTGATGGCCCTGGTAGCGATCATGATCCATGCTAAGTCAACCAACCTGCAGGAAATCATTGCAGTCCAGGATGGATTCAGGAACTGGATGGTCTTCCAGATGCCCCTGGCTTCCCTGGCCGGGTTGCTGGCCTATCTCGGCTATATGGGTTATGCGCCCTTTGATGTACCCTTTGCACCGGCTGAGCTGGCTTCTGGTCCTCCCTCTGAATTCGGTGGCAAATACCTGGCGCTGATGATGACCAGTCGGTCTATTTTTACTTTTGCCAAACTGGTCCTTTTTGTGGATGTCTTTTTCGGAGGGGCTTCCAATTTTATTGAACTATTGATCAAAACATTTTTACTCTATCTATTTGCACTATTTGTGGGTTTGGTTAACCCCCGGTTTAGAACAGAGCAATCTATTCAATTCTGGTGGAAATGGCCCACAGCCATTGGTGCGCTGGCGCTGCTGCTTGTCGCCTGGAAAGGATAATATCCCATGAATCCAAATATTAATGATAAAGACAGTCGTAAGATAGTGGATATCATTCAGAGCTATGCCCAAAAGCATTCACTCTGGGTGTTGGCCTATGGTACCGGTTGTGGAGCAATTGAAATCCCTCCCACCATGACCTCCCGCTACGATGCAGAACGCTTTGGTATTACAGGGCGACCCACTCCCCGGATGGCTGATGTGCTTCTCATCACCGGTTATCTGGCAACCAAAACTTTGAAACGGGTGATCCGCTCCTACGAGCAGATGCAATCACCAAAATATGTGATTGGTTTCGGATCCTGCACCATCAACGGCGGAATGTACTGGGACTCTTACAATACGATTAAGTCCCTGGATCATTATCTCCCGGTTGATGTCTATATCAATGGTTGCATGCCGCGGCCTGAAGCAGTCATTTCAGGATTTGTGAAACTGCAGGAAATGATCAGCAACGGAACGGCCAATGGCTGGGAAAAGTATCGGGATAATCTCGACCTCTACCGTTCACAGCAAAAAGAGGTCATTAAAAACTGGCAAATGCCGGATTACAACTGGTGATAATTATGAACGATATAAAACAAGAATTGCTGGCAGAGCAGACTTTTGCTGATCAAATTCAGAAAACCTTTAAAACAGCCGGAGTCCGCGTCATTCGGAAACGCCGCATTGAAGTAGTCATGCGCGCAGACCTTATTCCGCCTTATTTGACCCATGCTAAGAATCAGCATAATTTTGAGCATTTATCGCATATCTCATGTGTTGATTGGCTGGAGGAAGGTCACTTTGAGCTGGTGTACATCCTGTGGTCATACACGATGGAAATGCAGCTCATTGTCAAATGTAGAATCCCTCGTCACACGCCTCAGTTTACCAGCATCCAGAATATTTGGGAGCATGCTGGAACCTATGAACGTGAGATCCACGAGATGTACGGAATAACCTTCGCTGGCAATGATAATCTCGGAGATTTTCTGCTGGAAGATTGGGAAGGTCCACCGCCCATGCGTCGTGATTTCGATACTGTAAAATATTCTGAAGAAAATTTCAAAGATAGAATGGATGCTCGTCAGGATGCCCAGAATGTCCGTGAAACTATCACCAAACGCAGCGGCGAAGACATGCCTGATTTTGCCAAGCCATACTCGCTCCGATAAGTGGATCATACTATGACTCGAGAAAAAGAAACTACCTTATATCTAGGACCTCAGCATCCTGGAATTACCGGCAATATGATGGTAAAACTCAAGGTTGCCGGTGATGAAATTGTCAAGGCTGAAACTCATGTTGGCTACCTGCACCGTGCTTTTGAAAAACTGATGGAAGCCCGGACCTGGATGCAATCCTTCCCTATCGTCTGTCGCATCTGTGTACCTGAACCAGATCCCAATGAAGAGAATTTCGCTCGGGCTGTTGAAGAAATCGAGGGCCGGGAAGTACCTGAACGTGCTCAATATATCCGGGTTCTGGTCCTGGAATTAGCCCGACTGGCCTCATTTGGTCTTTGGTTTGGTGGTCAATCCGGTTCGGCTGGACTCTACACCATGCCTCAATGGACAGTGGGAGATCGTGATTACATTCTGGACCTCTTTGAAGAATTAACCGGCGGTCGGGTCTATCACATGTATATCTGGCCCGGTGGGGTTCGCAAGGATCTACCGGAAGGATTTACAGATCGCGTTTTAAAGACCCTGGATTATCTGGAAAGCAGATTACCGGCGATTGACAACCTGATGTTTGATAATGCCGTTTTCCAAAAACGAGCACAAGGGGTGGGCTATATTGATCCCAAAATGGCTCGGGAATGGGGTGTTGTAGGTCCGCCACTGCGTGCTTGCGGTTTTAAAAATGATGTGCGGATCGATGAGCCGTATGAGATCTATGATAAACTTAATTTTGAAGTACCAACTGAAACCGGTGGTGATGTCTGGGCCCGGGCCCTGGTTCGTCGTCGCGAATATGATCAGTCCATCAGCATTATCCGTCAGGTAATTGAAAAGATGCCCGGTGGTGAATATTATAATAAAGTACCTAATCCGCTTACGTGGACCATCCCCCGGGGTGATGCCTATGTAAAAACGGAATCTGTCCGCGGTGAATTTGGTTATTATGTGGTGAGTGACGGCTCTACCAAACCCCGGCGAGTGCATGTCCGTGGACCAGCGTATGTCCACGCCGTTTCCCTCCTGGAGCGTATCCTGGTGGGCGCCAATATTGCAGATGTATCCTTCATTATGAACAGCCTGGGCACCTGCCCTCCTGAAATAGAGAGATGATATCATGGCTCTGGATTTAAAGGGCATTCTAGCCCCATTTACGGCCCTAAAACAGCTTGGTAAACCACCCCATACAGTAGCTTACCCTATGGTGAAAAAGCCTACAGCAGAACGCTACCGGGGCTTGCATTATAACGAATTAGACGACTGTATTGGTTGCGGTACCTGCAGCACGATCTGCCAGAATGGTGCCATCGACATGATCAGTCTGGATGGTGTTGAAGGAAAAACGGGTGATAGTGGTCTCCGACCAAGAGTGGATAATGGCCGGTGTTGCTGGTGTGGCCTCTGTGTGGATGTTTGTCCCACAGGCAGCCTCAGTTTAACCCAGGAATATTTATATATCACAGATGATGCAGACAGCTTTCTCTGGATTCCAGGTGTGGATAACCCTGAAGGTGGCAAGCTTAAGTCATTCTATCCTGAGAGCAATGCCCAATCCCTGTTGGATTACAACCGGATTCCCATGCCCGAGCTTGAAGGAATGGAGCGGATCAAGTCCTATGCTGAAGTGGTCCTGGGCTATAATCAGGAGGAAGCTCAAGCAGAAGCTGAGCGGTGTATCAGTTGCGGTTTATGTGTGGAGGCTTGTCCTGAGCATATGCACATTCCGGAATACATCAATGCTATCTCCCGGGGTGAACCGGATATGGCCCTCAAGATCATCTATGATAACAATCCGCTGGGTGAACTGTGTGGTAAGGTCTGTACACGGCGTTGTGAAGATGTCTGTTCCATTGCTGTTCGCGGTGAACCAGTGGCGATCCGCTGGCTAAAACGCTATGCTACTGAGCAAGCAAATAATATCGATATTATCCGGGAAATACTTGATCCTGAAATCCTGCCGCCGAATGGTCGCAAGGTTGGGATCATTGGCGCCGGACCTTCTGGTTTGACTGCCGGTTATTATCTGGCTCTCAAAGGCTATGATGTCACCATCTATGAAGCTAAAAAACACGCTGGTGGCATGACCATGTACGGTATTCCCAAGTACCGCCTACCCATGGAAAGTCTCCAAAAACAGATCGGTTACATGGAATCAATCGGGGTCAAAATCAAATTTGACACCAAGATTGGCGTCGATATCAGCTTTGAAGAATTGCAAAAAGAACACGGTGCCATCTTCATCGGCATCGGTTTTGAGGTTCCCTATACCCTGGGGATTGAAGGCGAACATTTTGAGGGGTCCATTCAAGCGGTCAATTTCCTGCGGGAGGTCAATGCTGAACGTCCGGTTGAAATCGGCCAGCATGTGGTTGTCATCGGTGGTGGTAACGTAGCCATTGATGGTGCGCGAATTGCCCGCCGTTTTGGCTCAGATGTAACCATACTTTACCGTCGTCGCGTGGCAGATATGCCGGCGGATTGGGAAGAGATCGAAGGTGCTGAGGACGAAGGTGTCAAGATTCTGACCCAGGCTATTCCGTTGGAAATCCTGGCTGATAAGAATGGCAAGGTAGAATCCATTAAATACGGTATGGCTGAAATGGTAGATGATGGCAAGGGTGGGCGTCCCCGTCCCCGTCTCATTGAAAATGATGAACACATCATGCCGGTGGACAATATTATCGGTGCCATTGGACAGGAAGCTGATTATTCATTTATACCGGAAAATATCAGGGAGCAGTTGGAATTCAGTCGTGGTCGGATGGTGACAGGTGAATTGAAAGAAACCAAGCTGCCCTGGCTGTTTGCTGGTGGTGATATTGCCAACAATACTGCTGATGCGATCTCGGCTATTGCTGATGGTTATAAAGCTGTGAAAGGTATCGAAAAACTATTTGCCCAGAAGGGTCAGGAGTAGAATATGGATAAACTAAGCGTCGAAGAAGCCATCCAGTTCGCCATTGAACAGGAGATTCAGGCTGCTGAACTATACGCCCTGCTGTTGGATAAATCAACCGACCCAAAAGCCCAGGAGATCTATACGGAGCTCCGGGACATGGAGATCGTGCACAAAGAGAATCTGGAAAGCTTTGACACCAGTGAGTTTAATAAGCGGCATGCCGAGCAGCCTCTGCTCAACCTTAAGTTAACTGATTACCTGGTTGAAAAGACTGCGACTGAAAACCTCAGTTTCCAGGATACATTGATCCTGGCTGCCCAGCGTGAGCAGAAGACTTATGCCCTATATGCAGAGCTGGCTGAAAAATTCAAGTATGACGAAATCCTGTATAAGCTTTTCTCGCTGCTGGCCCGTGAGGAACTGTTGCATAAGGATCAGATTGAGACCCTCTACGACGATACAGTGCTTTCCCAAAACTAATTCTTACATTTAAAAACCCATAAAAAAAGCCGCCTGGACCAGACGGCTTTTTTATATGTATTTATTTATTTATTAAAATGCTGGCTATGTTATTATATATCAACACTTTGCGCCTCTGCGTTCTCTGCGAGAGGGACTTTTTGCGGGATCGTCAATCTTAACGCCAGTTAAAGATATCCTCTGAGAATTTGGCGTGTAGGGTGAAGTATAGATTGTGGTATTGGTAATCCAGGAAGCCAAAGTCAGGATCTGAATAATTCTTGAGAATATAGCCAACACCAAACTGAAGATTTTTATATATGAGGTAATCGACCTCGGTTGCCAGACCAAAAGTTCCCTCACCCAGGGGATGCATATAGACATAACGGGCGTCAACAATACTGCTTAGTTTCAGATTCCAGGCAAATTCTCCCCGGGACTGGAAGAAGTATGTTTGGGTGGTAACATCTTCATCAAAAGCTGCGTCCTGATCCATGACAAAACGTGTTGCAAAGCGCGAGCCCAAGCCGATCCAGGGATTGATCTGCCAGTAAGAATGAGCCGATATGATGTAACGATCCTGGCGCTCCGGAATAGCAATGTGAGTATTTCTTTCAGAGACGTAGGCCAGTTTCGCCAGGACATTGATCTGATCAGATTCTTCTGGACGATAGGCAATACCGGCTTGATAATTCTCGCGGGTTTGTGATCCGCTTCCCGCATCCTTATAACGATTCTCCCAGTGATCCAGCTTGACAATTGCCCCAAATCCAGCAAATATCCGCATATCGCCACCAACCACAATCACGCGTTGCAGAGAACTGACGTCATCGCGAACTTCATATTTTCCGATGGCTTTCCAGGGCATATCCGGCAAATATTCAAATGACAGCGCCATGGCCTGGTGACTGGGTGTGGGTATTTCAAAGGAATCAACTGTGGCTGTATTTTCAAGGGAAACATTCACAACCAGATCCTCCCTGAGATACCATTTATTCTTCAAGCCCAGGCTGGCCCGATTTCTTTGGTCACCGGTAATTCCACCAATCTCATATTTTCCTTCAATATCGGTGTTTTCACCCACCTTTGACCTGAAGCCCAGGACACTTTGACGGTTTACGCCCGTACCCTGGATAAAGCGGTATTTCCAATACAGTTCCAGCTGTTCAGTAATCGGATAGATCAAGCCCACACTTGAATTGGTGGGTTTGGTCCGGTTATTAAGATTCATATTCTGTTCGTGTTCAAAAACGGCCTGAATATGATCCAGAAGCAAAATGGTATACTTCGCTTTAAGGAGGTTTGAATGATCCTCATTCAGGAGTGTATCAGCAGCACTGATCTTTTCACGGAAAGCGTTTTCATAACCCATTTTAAGCGTTGATTTCTCATTCATACGCCGTTCATACTGCATATTAAAAATGCGGCTATTAGTCGTATTACTGGTTCCCATTTTACCAGATTGGTCATAATACTCTGATGTAAATGACCCGTATTTTGCAGATTTATACAGGGCGTTAAGTCCGTACTTTAACGAGCCTTTTTCATTGTTGCCGCCGACCTGGGAGGAATTGGAAAAATCATTACCAATGGTGCGAAAATAACCCTTAAGGTTTAGATCAGGCAGGGGTTGATACATAATCTCCGATTTAAAGGCCGTTCCCACGGACATGGAATCACTGAATTCATCCGGTGTGCGAGACTGAGCCATTTCAGCAGAGAGTGTAATCATATCATTTACCGGGACTCGAGCATCAACACCATAGAGCAGATAATTTGCAGTAGCCCGCTCTTCAGTGATCAGGGTCGACCCGACAGCTATACGATTTTCTTCGCCAAAGGTGCTTTTAGTGCTGAGACCACCGATCCAGGATCTGGAACTGGCCCCTTCGAACTCATAGGAAATAACGATAAAGATCGGGTTTCCCACGCCATCCAGAGCAGCAACCGGCTGTTTGAACATGAGCGTTCCATCAACATAGTTAATATCGTAATCAAAAAAGCGGGTCAGATTTCTGGTTTCCAGAATGACTTCCGGATGATAGCGGTCTTTAGTTACAATCCGGATTTTATCTGAAAAACGGGTCAGGCTACCATGACTTAAATAGTAAAAGCCACTAATACCTTCGCCCCGAATCTCTTCCTGTTCCATGGAACGATCCGTTGCCGTACCAAAAAGCTGGACCTGGTGATTCTTATATAGATAACTACCCAGAACACCGTTAAAAGTTCGATTGTAGGCGGTAAATTCGTTATCTGTTAAATTGGTATTATAGTCACCAAACATCACAAAGGACTCGTTCTGCTCCAGTTTAGCGTAGAGCTTTGATCTACTTTGGGCATCATAGGAAATCGTACTGGCATCACCAAAAAGCGGGTATAGCTCATCTGGATCGACATCAACAAAGAGCTGGTCTAAATAACCGCGGTCAGTGTCCAGGGACGCCGTTAGGCGCAGACCGGGTTTCAGGCTGCCTTTGGCATAGAAAGCTGCCCGCCCACCCATGAGCACATGATCACCCAACTGTCTATTATTGATATTCACCAGACCAAAATGGGGTAAATCGTCGGGATTTTGACCCTCTCCCAGGGTTGATAAGGCACCATTCAGGGCCCCAACCAGGATGATTGGTTCTTCCGGGATAGAATAATGTACGGGGAATTTTTCAGTATATCCGCGGGCTGTTATTTCAAGCGAGGCCCGCTCAGTTGCCTCCTCAGCAGATTGCAGAGTTAACTTGATGAATCCATCTTCAACCCTTAGCTGAGTACCAAAAGAAACCTCATCAGCATCCTCAGTAATAATGGCACCGGAAGAGAGACTGACGGCGGCAATTTTCACACCGGAAATTCGATAGCCCCATTCATCCTTTAGCTCAAATTTAAAGTCTTCCGTACTACGGCCATTGGCTGGCAAAGAAATTGGGTTTGACACATTTACGATCTGTTTAACCGATCCAAGCACATGAATGCTACGTTCGGCTGTATAGGTGCGCTTACCCGCTCCTTCTGCTTCAACTTTGAGAGTGACGGGTCCCTGGGGTACTTCAACATTAATAAAATCCAGTAAACCATCGATACGGATAATTTCGGTAGCTGCTATGCTATCATTTACAAAGAGCGTGGCTGGTGAACCGGCTTTTCCAGCAATGGTGACCGAGATATGATTAATGCGGCTGATGGCATTATCTTTTGGATCAAGCATGAGAACTTGACTAAACAGGGTCGTCGATAACAGTAGACCGACTAGAATGAAATACAGTCTATTCATCTGTCACATCCGGTTCTTCAATATTTACTTTCAATACTCTCTCAATATTGCTGGATAATGGAATCTCATTTTTGAAAAGCTGCACCTTCATGAAGAGATCCCGAACGCCTACCACTCCTTCTGGTGCATTGATATGAACGGTGGGAGTCGCTTCCAGGGAACCTGTATCAATCACATGACCCCATGATTTCAAGCTACCACCAACATCAACATACTCCAGATCATTGGGCAGGGCTAGTGTAATTGCCATGGAATCTGCACCGGCATAAGCAGGAAAACTCATATTCAGTAACAGCAGGGAAGATTGGCCAGCTGGGATGGAAAGAGCAGAATCAGGTGTCATCGTTTCCAGGGGATCTATGGGAATGGTAATCGTCTCTATCAAAGATTCTTTAATTACATCAAGTTCAAGCAGAGCTGCTTCGCCAACTTCTGCATTCACCAGAACTTCTACACGACGATTCAAGGCTCGTCCAACCCAGGTTTCATTATCTCCAACAGGATAGTGAGGACCTAATCCGTGAGTGTGAATATTATCTGGATTAACACTAAAGTTTTCTACCAGGAAGTTTTTCACACTGGTGGCGCGCCATTCAGATAACAGCATATTGAATTCCAGACTACCACGACTATCCGTAAAGCCCTCTATAACCACTTCAATATTTGGTTGCCAGGCCAGGAACTTACCCATTTTCTCAAGACTGGGATAAGCCGACGGTTTCAGGTCAGCAGAACCCACATCAAATTGGGTGCCTTCAAGAACCATGTTAAAGGACAGGGTCTCAACCAGAGTGGAGATTCGGGTTTCCAGGGTATCAGTTACAACAACATGTCCATCTGAATCAACCAGATCAAGGTAGGCTGAAACAACACCGGTGTTCTGAACTAACTCATAATCATCCGGTTTCATGGCCATATCAAACGCAGTGTGTTTTTCAGCATTCCAATCGCCAAAACTCCAGACATCAGATTCACTTGCATGCTCGATTGGTTCAAGATGGGTCGAGTCCAATGTTGCAGTATTATGCTTATAAATAAACCCTGCTGGCAATGACTGATGGAAGCGGATATCGCTGACAGCGATCTCACCAGTATAATCAATATTATACATGAACTCCAGTTGGTTGAATTCAGAATCTTCTTCAGCGGCATTGTAAAATACCATCTCAACCCGCCGATTCAAGGCCCGACCTTCTGAAGTATTATTATCAGCCATCGCAATGGTATCACCATGACCATAGGCCCGAATCCGATTAGCGCTGATGCCCATGGTATGAATCAGATAGGTACGGATCGCTTCTGCTCTAGCTTCAGAAAGAGCCTGGTTGTCTGCAAAAGTTCCACCACCAGCCAGAGGTACATTATCAGTATGACCATTAATATCAAGGTTGATCTGCTTCTGCCATTTCATCAGGTCGCCAATATTCTTCAATTCATTAAAAATCTCACTTTGCAGTGTAGCAGAACCTGATCTGAATCCAACCCGGATTAGTAAACTCCATGGCTTGTAAACCAGGAGTCTGAATTCTTCTGTAAGCATCTCAGTTTTCATCTCAAGAGTCGCTTCTTTACTTAAGACACTGAAAAGCTCTAATTTTTCAAGGGGGATATTGACATTAACACTGTCACCTGAGAAAACAGTCAGGTCCCAGCGATTTGCGGATAAACCGGTAGAATCAACCGTGGTATCCGGAATAATGAGTGAACCATACGAAGGCAGACTGCTTTCATCTACACTTACATAAAGATCACCCAGAGGTGTTTTTGCGAACATGAACTGACCCAGACTATCGCTCATCACGCGGAGGGAGTCATTAAGGATCAGCATAACGTTTGGTTGAATATCCTCATCGATATCTCGAATGCCGTTACCATTCATATCGTAGAATAAGGTTCCAGTTACAATTCCGGGGGTTGCAATCTCACGCAAGGCAAAATTTGTTTTGGCAATACCGGCTGCCGCGACGCGAACCAGTTTGCTCTGTGTATCGCCAAGGTAATCAGGTGAATCCAGAATAATCTCAGTTAGATCGGGTAGTGTATTTTCATTTACACGAATGACATGCATGCCTTCAGTTACATCAGGAACACTGTACTTACCAAATTCATCAGTAATGATTCTGGCGCCATTTTCCATGATCAATTCAACATTTTTAACAGTGGGTTCATTTTCATCATGGATGCGGTTTGCGTTTAGATCATAATAGACCTTACCAATGATCAGACCACGGTCACTGAACAGACCTGGTTTCACGATCACATCGGCAGTGGCCAGGTTTGAGATAACCGGGAATCCCAGGAGTGTATGGGCGCGGGCCATTACTTCATTTGTATTGATTCCTTCGTGACTGATCATACCAGAAATGATCCGGTACTTCATGACAAAGGTATCACCAGGCTGGAGTGTATCTCCAATGAGCCAGGACATGGCCAGGCGTTTGCCAACGGCTTCCTGAATATGCGGATTAGCTATTTTAGCGCCATTCCAATAAGAAGTATTCTTGCGGTATTTAAAACCATAGGGCAGCACATCTTCAATAACCAGGTCATGGACAATGTCATCGGTACTGCTGTTGGTTATTTTAACCGTATACGTGATGACATCACCAATCTCAATTACCCGGCGATTACTCTGTTTGGTAACCTTGAGGAATGGGAAAATAATTTTTGTTTTTGCGGAAGATAATGGATTCCGGTCGCTCCAGGTACTATCAAGAGCACTGGCGATCAGAGACCGATTTTCAATCCAGCCCAAACCGGCACCAATGGTAATCTTAGCATCGAAATTGATATGTAGAGAATCACCCTTTTGAATGTCACTTCTGGCAAATCTCATTTCATTTGTAATGGGATCCAGGCCAGCATAAACAGTACTCATATCAGTCTGGATCGAGCTCTCAATTAACTCAAGTCCAGCTGGTAAATAATCTACGATGTAGATAGAATCGTTAAATGAAACGCCTTCTTGTGTTCCAAAATTGAGCGCGTAATGAATTGTATCACCGACTGCGGCTTCAATCTTGTCTACTCTTTTATACATATAGAACGGCGAGGCTCTAAGGGTAATGTTGGCATTCACAATATAGAGACCAGGCATGGAGAGATTCACATCAATGGCACCATCACTATAGGAGCTCATTCCATTATAGACCACCTCAACACTGTATTCACCAGGTTGCAGGTTGGTAAAGAAGAATTGACCTGTAGTATCTGTGAAGGTTGAGTCGCAGAATTCACCACCAGCCATTTTACCGAGAGTTTCAGTACTATCAGGACCGCCTGTTACAACGACCAGGATACTATCTTCAGAAATGATCTCACCGGTAATTTCATCATAGATCCAGCCGGAGACTGAATTGAGGTTGGTAACCAGTGAGCCTTCATTAGGCGTTTCAATGGTGATTTCCTGGACGGTTTCATAAGGTATCCCGTCGTCTCCTATCAGGGTGTAAATGATCTGGTATAGATCATCCTGATAAATGGGAATGAGGTAGTAGCCAGCTGCATTAGTACTGTCATATCCAGCAGTAATACCGGTGGCAGCACTTCTTAATTCAACTCTTACATCTTGCTGTGGTATGCCTTGATAGTTATAGATTGTTCCATCAAAAGCACCGATCATGAAAACAACTTCAGTTGTATCAGAAGCGTATTCAGTTTCAGAGTATAGTGCTCTGGCATATGGTGTGGCAGTTACTGCCTCAAAAACAACAGTGTCAGAGACTAAGGTGCTATAGGCAATACCGTCTATCGTAGTTGAAGTAAAGACACTGTCCGCGATAGTTCCTCGGTCAGTGTAAAAATTCACATCGATACCATCTGGTACCGGGTTGCCCAGGAAGGAATAAACATGGGCAAACAGGGTTGAAGTAGATGCTCCATTTCCAAGAATACTTTTTGGACTGGCATCCAGAACAACACTCAGTGGCAGGATGTTCGATGTTGTAGCTTCAGCCGGAATATCATCCGCTTCATTAGAGACTAACCAGGCCCGGTTACCCACTTGGGCACCATGTTCCAGAAAACCATCAACTATGGTTGTGATCTGGAAGCTGCCTGACTCTCCAACATTCAAGGCACCAATATCCCACTGGAGTGAGTGATAAGCTGCATCATAAATGTAGTTTCCAGTTGCACCCAGGAAGACCACTCTTGAATCGAGTGTATCCAGGATACTCACACCACTGGCATGGTCAGTACCATAATTAGCGAAGTCCAGCTGATAATGAATGGTATCACCGGGGAATACTTCTACATCCGCTGTTTTGGTAAACATGAATTCTGGACTGGCTTCAACAATAGCCAACCAGGTAGCACTCGCCTGCAAATTCTCATCTGAGTATATGTAGGCTGTATTTGGTAATTCCATTCCGTTTGGTAAGGGATAGTTCACCCGTACATCCACAAGAAAGGCTGTATCAGGTTCACTTAGGTTTGTGATCCGATTTGAGGCTCTCACACCAGCGTCATCCGAACTACGGGAAGAAACTGTATTGGAACCAACCGGCTCAAGATCACCAACAAACCAGGTGATTGAATGACTGGTTGAGTCATAAACACCATTATTGGTGGCATTCAGGAAAGTGACATCTTCAGGTAATGAATCCACAACCACAACATTGGTGGCAGTTGTATCACCTACATTGGCAAATGACAGGTCATAACTAATAAACTCGCCTGCCAGAATATAGGTAGTATCACCTACGAGTTCGATATCCAGAAGTGGTGCACGTACCAGTGCAGCATGCAGGTCGATATCTTCAGCTCCCTGCGCACAGCTGATCAAAGCACCATTGAGTACATTGATTGAATAATTGATCTCATCCAGTACTCGCACAGTCACAGCAACGGTTCCAGAATCACCAGGAGCCAGATCTGTCAGGTTCCAGGTGAAAATACCGTTAATTTCATCATAACTGTTTGAAGGTGAGGATTCAAGGTATTCAACCAGGGTTGAAATCGTATCACGTAACACAACCTGGGTTGCGATCTCTGTCCCATTATTACTGTAGTCGATACTATAGTAAAGGGTATCACCAGCGGTTACTGTCCGATCTCCATTGATCCTGACGTTTAGACCAGGAGCAGATTGGACGGTCGTAATAACTGTTGATTCAGATTCGCTGCCTTCAACACAAGCCAGGTAGGCTGTATTTTCCAGGGTTGTACCATCGACGATCGGTGTGTTCACATAGGTGACCAACTCCAATGTATCAGTGGTACTAGAGGCTAACTCACCCAGATTCCAGGTAACACTATGGGAGGCAGCATCATAAGCAAAATCACGACTGGTTGAACCGTAGATCAGATGGGCAGAAAGGGTGTCTTTCATAACCACATCGTGGGCCATGGAGTTACCAGTATTACTCATAATAAAGGTGTAAACCAGTGAATCCCCAGCCAGGACACTTGAAACAGATTGTTTCTCGAGGGTCAATTCAGGAGTAGCAGCCAACGAAACAACATGATCGCTGTAATTACTACCAGCATTGTTGGTTGTAATCCAGGCTCTATTCGTGATTTCCGGTCTGGCTTCCAGTAGAGAACCAACCGTGGTAACAACATGTAGATTGATAACATTTCCAGCTTCCAGCGAACCCAGGTTCCAAATTATGACACCATCAGTAACAGTGACATAATCAGTATGTGAACTTGAAACATACTGGAGTGGTTCTGGAAGTGTGTCCCTGACCGTGATAGCATGTACTGGATTTACAGAGCTGTTATCAATTGTAATGACAAACTCTACTGTATCTCCAAAACTATACTCCAGATCCTCAGCCCATTTGGTGATGGATTGGATCCAGGGGTTTGCAGTGGAATTAGCGGAAGCTTCTTCATAAACTCCGTGATCATTTTCCACTACAGCCGTGTTTAGCAGATCTGTATTGACTGGCATGGTTGCATCAACGATGACATCCAGGGATAGACTCATGGTATCTCCCGGAGCAAGGTCAATCAATGACCATGTTACAACACCATCTGCCAGTGTTCCTCCGTGGGAGGCACCGGCAAAAGTAACATGTTCAGGCAAATCATCTGACACAACGGTACCCGTTGAAGTGATATTACCTGTACTATATACATTGATCGTATAGTGAACCGAATCTCCAATAGCGGAGCTGGATTCAGCAACCAATTTGATAATACTAAGATCTGATTGAGCTCCAACAGTTACCTCTACAGGGTCACTGGCCAATTCGAAACCATCCTGAACTGCCAACCAGGCAATATTACTAATTACCGTATTGGCAGGAAGATCTCCATTGAACAGCACCTCCAGCTCAAATTCCAGCGTCTGGCCTGCAGCAATTTCTGCCACATTCCAGGTCACTATCTGACCTGATATCTCAGCAACTGGTAAACTTGATCCAATATCAAGACCCATGCTGACAGTATCTGTAAGGGTAAAGGGCTCGGTGGGAATGTTACCCGTATTTAAAACAGTGATGGTATAGGTCAAACTCTCGCCGGGTGCCACAACACTGGCACT
>JAOZSM010000341.1 GCA_029939675.1 Fidelibacterota bacterium | reverse complement strand
TATAAGCCTGCCTGGCTTCGCTGAAGTCCGCGTAGGCAGGCTTTGATCAGCTGAAGTCAAATCCAGCTACCCTACAAGACGGTCTCGATTTTGCCTTTTCGGGTCACGATATCTTCGCCAGTCTGTCGCCAGACAATTGCGGATAGGTGTTTACCCGCATTGCATCCCAAGAGCCACACATCAATTACTCGATGTGCCCCTCGGTGTACGATTAAGTCTTGGGGTTATTGTCTAATATCTCAATTCCTTTTTGCAATTCTTTCACCAATTCCGCTTCTGATGGAAGAAAGAGCTTATACTTGCTCGCGAAGAGTTGCTCACTTTCTGTTAAAACTGATTATTTAGCAACAGCTTCACTTTTGCCCTGGCGTCTTTAATGAGAATTGCAATTTCATGAAAAAGGCTATTTTGTATTTTTGAAGTCATTTAAACATCCTTAACAAATGTTTGAATCTCAATACCTGGCATTGCCAGAAATTCCATATCGGTCTTTGAACTTTTGTTTTCAATGTTGCCAATAATGTAGATGATTTGTGAGCAAGGGAAATGAAAATGGAGTTGATCTTCACGTTATTTGGGGTCTACGATTCCCAAAACTTTGCAAATCAACCAGGACATTGAGCTCGCTAAAATGACCGGGGTCGGCCATCTGCGCTACTGTCCGGCTTCGCAAGACTGCGCCACGGCAGGCGGTACTGAAAAATAGAGAGCACTTAGACCAACAATAATTGAGCTAACAATCATCTCATATCAATAATAGCATTCGAAGTCTGACAGGCTGGGGTCTGATAACGTCATGGAAACAACTGTTCTCCTTCGCATATAGTACGTAATGGAACAGCCTCAACTTGTGCAGTTACAAAGAAACGTTTGTTGCCAGGATATATGATGGCTACCTGTTTTAAATTCAGATCTTCCAAGGCATGACGAATAGATGGGGTTATACGTGGGTTGTCAGTACGTTTAACCTCTATTCCCAACAATTTGTCTCCCCGTTGCAGGATCAGGTCAATTTCAGCCCCCTGATGAGTCGCCCAGAAATATACATCATCATATATTTCAGTAGCCAAGACCTGTTCAATAACAAAGCCCTCCCACGACGCTCCTAACTTAGGATGCGTTAGGAGAGTTTTACTGGAATCGATTCCCAGGAGATGGTGTAAAAGTCCGCTATCGCGCAGATAAATCTTGGGAGCCTTGACCTGCCGCTTGCGTAGATTTGCGTGAAAAGGCTGCAATTGGCGGATCATAAAGGCGTCCGTAAGCAAATCCAGGTGACGACGGGCAGTTGATTCATTGACACCCAGGGCTCGAGCAGGTTCAGCGGCGTTCCAGATTTGACCATGGTAGTGGGCCAGCATGCTCCAAAAACGTCGTAAGGCATTGGCGGGTATATGAACACCCCATTGAGGAAAATCCCGTTCCAGCAGGGTTTGTATAAAATTCTTGCGCCAAGCCATACTATCAACATCATTTTCAGCGAGATACGCTGGCGGAAAGCTGCCTCGCAGCCACAGACTTTGCTCTGTTTCAACACCTAATTCGTTGAGAATAAAACCACCAATGGTGACTATCTCTGCCCGCCCGGCCAGACTTTCTGAGCTTTGTCTGAGTAGTTTACCGGAGGCGCTGCCCAAAATTAGAAATCGAGCTGGCTGAGATTTACGATCTGCTAACACCCGCAACACAGGAAACAAATCCGGTCGCCTTTGAACCTCATCAATTACCACAAGTCTTTTTAAAGGGTTCAACGCGGTCATGGGTTCATCTAAGCGAGTTAAACTAAGCGGGTCCTCCAGATCAAAATAATTCAGAGAGTCACTATCAAGTAGTTTTCTGGCAAGGGTTGTTTTACCACATTGCCTGGGACCTGTGAGAATCACTATCTTACTGCGATTCAGGGCGGTGTGCAGTGTATCAAGAATATTTTTTCGGACAATCATAACTGAATATACCATGATATTCCCGCATTCATACCTCTATTTTCATGGTAGATATTTATGTATTGCTAACATTGACGGCTTCGCAAAAAGTTCCTCTCGCAGAGGCCGCAGAGGCGCAGAGTGTTGATATTTATGAATTTAGGCCTGCTGGCGATATGTGGCTGTGTTTAATGTGCTTAGGGTATATTCTATGCTTTCTCAACTACTTTTTGCGGGATCGTCAATATTAATGGTGTCTATCTTGAGAAGTATTAAGTATCGAGGTTCCCCAACTTAGCAAACCAATCGGGACCATGAGACATCGTATCGTTTCTCGCAAATGAAGGAGTGGTTAACACTCCAAAAGGCTCTAAAAAGGGAGTTGTAATCGTTACTCTAAATCCAAACCCCCTGTCATTCTTTGTCAGAAATAACAGGGGGTTCTCATGTTTGCTCGTTGTTGCTCCGGAGGAGAGATTTGGCTGCGGACTTCGTCCTCGCCTTCTTCCATGACTTGCCGCCGGCAACTCATTCCTGATGAACTCCCGCTTCGCTAGTTCGTTCTCATCATACCCCCAGCAAACAAAAATGCCTCCCCGTTTGGGAAGGCATTTTTGTTTGCTCCCAATGGGTCGTAGTAATGCGAACACCATTGCCATCATGGTCGAATTATCTTTGGTCAGCCTAAACCAATCACTCTCTGTCAAGAAAATTGGC
>JAOZSM010000109.1 GCA_029939675.1 Fidelibacterota bacterium | reverse complement strand
TTCAAAATACTTTTCTGCTTCTGTTTCCATCTTATCCGTCATGGATTCAACATAGTAAGAGCCAGCCAGGGGATCAATAGTGGACCCGACTCCTGTTTCGTAGGCGATGACCTGTTGGGTGCGTAAGGCGATCTCCACACTCTTTTCTGTGGGCAGGGCCAACACTTCATCCATTGAGTTTGTGTGGAGAGATTGTGTTCCCCCCAATACTCCGGCCAAGGCTTCATAGGCAGTGCGAACAATATTGTTTTCAGGTTGTGGTGCCGTAAGACTGTGTCCAGCGGTCTGGGTGTGGAACCGGAGCATCCAGGAACGGGGGTCCTTGGCTCCGTATTTTTCTTTCATACGTTTGGCGTAGATTCTTCGTGCAGCTCGGAATTTTCCAATTTCTTCAAAGAAATCGATATGCGAGTTAAAGAAAAAGCTCAATCGTCGGGCGAATTTATCTACATCCAAACCACGTTCGATAGCTGCCTCAACATAAGCAAATCCATCAGCAAGAGTAAAAGCCAGCTCCTGAGCAGCTGTGGAGCCAGCTTCACGAATATGGTAACCTGAAATGGAGATCGTATTGTAAGCCGGCATATTGTCTGTACACCATTCGATCATATCCGTAATGATGTGCATGGACTGCAACGGCGGAAAGATAAATTCATTCTGAGCGATATATTCTTTCAGAATGTCATTCTGAAGAGTGCCACGTAATTTCTCAGGGGCAACGCCTTGTCGTTCACCGACAACAACATACATGGCCAGGAGTATTATGGCTGGTCCATTAATGGTCATGGATGTGGAGACCTGTTCCAAAGGGATTCCCTCAAACAAGGTCAGCATATCGTCAATTGAGTTGATGGATACGCCACAATGTCCAACTTCCCCCAGAGAAAGTTCATGATCAGAATCGTAGCCCATTAGAGTCGGCATATCGAATGCTACACTCAAGCCGGTCTGTCCTTGGGCAAGAAGGAACTTGAAACGCTTATTCGTGTCTTCAGGAGTTCCAAAACCGGCGAACTGCCGCATGGTCCATAAACGTCCTCTGTACATGTTGGGGTGGACTCCCCTGGTATATGGGTACTCACCCGGGAATCCCAGCTTATCCATATACCGGTCTAAATCCTGCGACTCTTCATCTGGCAGATACATCAATTCATTTTCAAGACCGGAAACCGTATCATAATCATATTCCCGTTCTGTTGAATCAGCCACTTTCTGTTTCCAGCGTTTTAGGCTTTCCTGGTAGGAATGTTTTGACATCTGTGATTATTCTCCTATTTCGCTCTCAATATCTTGAAAATTGCTGCAGCGATCTCTTCTGGCGTTAATTTTACTTCAGCCAATAATTGAGATCTTGATCCGTGGGTGACAAACCCATCAGGCAGCGTGTGTGCATGAACCCTGGCTGATCCATCAATAGATCCTGCATAAGCCATGATCGTCTGGGACAGACTACCCGGGTAATTATTCTCTTCTACCACAAAAATGTGAGAATGCTTTTTAAGCACTGTCTTCAACATATCCTCATCGTAGGGTTTTATAAACCTGGCATCAATGCGCTGTGCTTTGATACCTTCTGCTGCTAATATACCTGCAGCTTTATCCGAAATACCATTCATGGAGCCAACTGCAATAATAGCTGTGTCTTTTCCTTCAGACAGCATTTCCCATTTTCCAATATCCAGGACTTTGCTCTTGACAGTTTTACGGTTTTTTTCCGCTGATGCTTTGGGGTATCGTATAAAGAAAGGACCATTGTCATACATCAAAGCAGTTTGCATCAGATGACGTAGCTCTTCCCCATTTCGAGGTGCGGCAACAACGACTTCGGGAATACTTGATAAATAAGCCAGATCCAACACACCGTGATGGGTTGGACCATCTTCACCTACAAGACCTGCTCGGTCAAGCATGAAGACTACTGGCAGCTTCTGCACAGCAATATCGTGCATAAGCATATCATATGCTCGCTGCAAAAAAGTGGAATAAATAGCTACAAATGGTTTCATACCACGAGATGCAAGTCCACCAGCAAAAGTAACCGCATGCCCCTCTGCAATACCTACATCAAAGAAACGCTCTGGATGTTGCTCGGCAAATCCTGACAAGCCTGTTCCATCGCGCATGGCTGCAGTAACTGCCACAATTCGTTTATCTTTCACAGCTAGTTTTGATAACTCGTCACCAAAAACATTCAAATAAGGGGGAACCACTTTCTTAGGTGGTTTTAGACCCGCCTTGACAGCGGGTCCAATCCCATGAAATTTTGCCGGATTTTCCTCAGCCTGTGTATAACCCAGTCCCTTTTTTGTGATGATATGCAGAATGGTCGGGGTGGAAATATCTTTGATATTTTCCAGAGTCTCAATAAGATGTGGTAAATCATTTCCGTCGATGGGACCAAAATACCGGATACCCATTTCATCAAAAATAACGCCTGGAACCAGGAGGTTCTTAAGACTCTCCTCCAATTTCTTAATTCCAGTTCGAACTGTACTTTTACCTACCGGTAATTTGCCAGTGATTTTCCACAGTTCATCACGAACTCTGTTGTAGATAGGGTTGGTTGTGATCTTGGACAAATATTTTGCCATGGCACCTACGTTGGGTGAAATGGACATCTCATTGTCATTCAGGATGATCATCATCCGGGTGCGGAGAGATCCCAAATTATTCAGTCCCTCAAAAGAGAGCCCTCCAGTCATTGCCCCATCACCGATAACTGAGATTACCTGATGATTTTCACCTTTTAGATCACGAGCAATGGCAAATCCAACACCGGCTGATATGGATGTGGAGGCATGCCCGGCACCATAGACATCATGCTCGCTTTCATTTGGTTTACAAAACCCACTGATACCGCCGTACTGGCGGATTGTTTTTAGCGCATCACGGCGACCGGTTAATATTTTGTGAGCATAAGCCTGGTGTCCCACATCCCAGATGATCTTATCTTTGGGAGAATCAAAAACTTTATGCAAAGCAACGGTTAGCTCTACCACACCTAAAGTAGGCGCCAGGTGACCACCCGTTTCTGAGACAACCTCTATGGTATAGTCACGAATCTCCTTACAAAGCTGTAATAATTTAGTCTCAGACAGCTGCTTAAGATCAGCAGGAGAATCAATGGTTTGGAGCAGTTTATATTTGTCCGTCATGGATGATTACCTCGGTTTTAGTACAACTTCATCCACAAAATATTTGTGAATAGCTGGGTCATCAGTGAGTTCCGGATGAAAAGAAGCAACTAGTACATTTCCCTGTCGCAATAGAACAGGCTCTGAACCATACACGGCCAATGATTTTACATCGCGTGTTAAATTCTTGAACTTTGGAGCACGAATAAAAATGGCATGGAAATCATGATCTATAATTTTGGGAATAACCAGGGTTGTTGTGAAGGATTCGATCTGACGGCCGTAGGCATTCCGCTCTGCAGAGTAATCGATCTTGCAGAAACAGCGGACACGTTTATCATCGATCTGTTGTCCCAGCAGGATTGCGCCGGCACAGGTTCCAAAGACCGGCATATTATCCATAGCCTCATTGAGTGGATCCCAAAGACCTTCATTTTCAAGGAGCAATGTCATGGTAGTGGATTCACCACCAGGCAAAATCAACGCATCAATGAGTTTGAGGTCTTCAGGAGTGCGCACCACCCGACTTTTTATCCCCAGAGAGCCCATACTATGGGCATGCTTGGCAAAACTGCCCTGCATGGCGACCACACCTATGGTCAAGTCATTATATTCGGGTCTAGTAGACAATTATGGCTCTTACCAGCCTCTATCCTGCATGCGTTCTTCTGGCGCGATCTCACTCATATCCAGTCCCCGCATAGCCGAACCCAAACCATATGATATTTCAGCTAATTTGTCTGGCTGATTGAAAAAGGTAGCCGCCTGGACAATGGCTTTGGCCATAGCAGATGGATTCTCAGATTTGAATATTCCAGATCCTACAAAGATTGTTTCAGCACCTAACTGGAGCATGAGTGAGGCATCGGCAGGGGTTGCAATGCCACCTGCAGAAAAATTAGGTACTGGCAGTTTTCCAGTTTCAGCAACCTGAGTGACCAGATGAAAGGGAGCACCCATTTCTTTTGCAGCAGCCATGAGCTCATCACCACGTAGAGTTGCCAACCTGGATATTTCCATATTAATTGTGCGCATATGGCGGACCGCTTCAACAATATTGCCCGTCCCTGGCTCACCCTTGGTCCTGATCAACGCTGCACCTTCACCGATCCGTCTCAATGCTTCCGCCAGATTAGTGGCCCCACAAACAAATGGTGTTTTAAAATCATGCTTCCAAATGTGATTGGCTTCATCTGCGGGAGTTAATACTTCGCTCTCGTCGATATAGTCAACTTCGAGCGCTTCCAGAATCTGGGCTTCAGCAAAGTGACCGATCCGACATTTCGCCATTACCGGAATGGAAACAGCCTTTTGAATCTCTTTAATCATTTTTGGATCAGAGGCTCTGGCAATCCCACCATCTTTCCTGATATCAGCAGGAATTCTTTCCAGTGCCATAACCGATACAGCTCCGGCCTTCTCAGCGATTATAGCCTCTTGCGGGGTGGTAACATCCATGATGACGCCACCTTTAAGCATCTCAGCCAGTCCAGTTTTGACTTCAAATAGATTTTTTGTCATAATCTAAGCTCTCCTAAAAACGTTAAATACAATATTTACGCACGTGCTTGCACGTGTAAGTTTTTCAAATGTTCGACGACTTCTTCAATAAGATCATCTGGTGATGAGGCACCTGCCGACACGCCCACCGATTTCGCTTCGTCAAACCAACTGGAATCAATATCTTCAGCACTCTCAACCATAAATGAATTCGCATTTATCGAAAGTGAAACTTCAAGCAATCGTTTTGTATTTGCACTGGTAAAAGAGCCGACAATGATCATTATATCTGAGATTGGTGCCAGTTCCTTAATCTGTCCCTGATTTCTACGAGTTGGATAACAAACCGTATTGACAAATCGCAAATCGAAGACTTTCATGGCTAGAATACTAATAATCTTTTCTACATTTTCAATCATTTGAGTTGATTGAGAAACGACACCAGCTTGTTTAAGCCTGGGAATGGCCCTGGCTTCCTCTATCGTTGAGATAACAGTAGCCTCAGGCACTTGCGATTGGATACCGATCACTTCATCATGACCATGATCACCGATTATAAAAAGTTTCCGGCCATCAGCCTGCAGTTTTTTGATCTCAGTATGAATCTCATGAACGAGTGGGCACGTGGCGTCAACTACATCAAGCCCTTTTTGAGCAGCTTCTTTCCAAAGTTCAGGAACGGTACCATGCGCCCTGAATAAGACTGGGGCATCCTTCACTTCTGACAGAGAATTAACAACCATTACATTCTCCTGCTGAAGTTGAGCAACCACCCGTTCATTGTGAACAATATCTCCCAACATATACACTTTACCATGCTGACGAGCAGTTTCTCGTGCTTTATCAATGGCATCTCGCACGCCAAAACAAAATCCGGCATCCTTGGCGACTCTTACTTTAAGCGGCTCAAGCATTTGCATCCCATTCATGAATGGTTTTACGACATTCCGCAACAACCGCCTCTGCCGCTTCTTCCAGCGGTAAAGCTATTCGACAACCAGCTGCAAAAGCATGTCCCCCACCATCAAATGTTTTAGCAATACCATTGATGGGTATGTATCCTTTTGAACGAAAACTTACATCAGTTGGCTGATTCGGCATTTTTGTGATCGAAACACCAATTTCAACCCCTTTGATTGATCTGATGAAATCGGATAGGGAATGTAGATCATCAGGTGTCGCCCCCTTAGTGATCAACGCTTCAAAATCAATTACAGACCATGCCAGGCGACCTTCGCATTCATATTGTATTCCGTTTAGCAAATCCTGCAGTACAATTAAACGACCTTGAGTGTTTAAGTCCTCATATATTTGAACATATAGTTCATAGGGCTTAACACCAGCAGCAACCAATTGTGCTGCAACAGCAAAGGTCTCCGGATCAGTATTGTTAAAACGGAAATTGCCAGTATCGCTCATAATCGCTGCATAAAGCGGTTTTGCAATTGCACAATCCGCCAAAGACTGCTGATCCATTTCATGAATCAAATCAAAAATAAGTACACCCGTTGAACTTGCTGCTGGAAAATCATATCGGTGTTGAAACTGGAATTTATCCCCAGGATGATGATCAATACTCACTTTAATAATATCACTGGACTCTAGAATTGGACATAGCTCATTCAGGCGGTTGAAATTTCCAATATCAAATGCGATAAAAACATCAGCAGCGTTGAGAATGGCTGTATGCTGGTCAACATTAAATACTTTGACCTCCCCCTCATCTGGCAAAAATCCCAGATTGACCCTAAGCGGTGAGGGGTTGAAAATGTGAACTGTTTTTCCAATACTTTTCAGGTATCTGGCCAAGCCCAGTTCTGATCCCAACCCATCAGCGTCTGGTTCAAGATGAGTCGAGAAAATAAATGTTTGGTGCTCATTGAGAATAGCAATCAGCTCTTCCCAGTTACGCGTTTCCCCAAATTGTTTGTGGTCCATATATGTAGAACTTCCCTCAGGCAGTTTAGTAAGCATACACTTTCAAATTGTCGAATCATAATCCGACCCGAAACATTGAATATATTCCTTTAGTTAAAGGATACAACCTATTCAGACGATTGAAGCGGAACAGTCGGACAATAATTTATATATTATGCATTCAGAGTGGGATATATGGTTCAAAACGACGGCAAAACAGACCAGCCAGTGTAAATTAAACCCTTAGTAATATTAATTAATGCTCATCTATAGAGTCATTACTGGGCAGATGCTCTTACAATTAATTACAAGCTACCTGCGCCTGTCTGCCGTACTTCCTACTCGATGAAGGCGGGTGGAAACAGACATCATTAATGAGGAGCTAATTTAAGGAATGTCGCTCTTGGACAGGGGCTCGACCCATCAATTCTTCAACGGCGATGCGGGTATCCTTTTCTTCAAATAATACCAGATAGATCTGCTCCGATATGGGCATTTCTACGCCGGTCTTCTGAATGAGCTGGTGAACAGATCGAGCTGTATTGATACCTTCGGCAATCATTTTCATTTCATCAAGAATTTCCTTGAGTTTTCGGCCTTTCCCTAACTCAAAGCCCACATAGCGGTTACGGCTATGGGTACTCAGACAGGTTACGATGAGATCTCCCATTCCGCTAAGTCCGGCAAAAGTCTCTTCTTTTGCACCCAGATGAACACCCAGCCTGGTCATTTCAAACAAGCCACGTGTCAGCAAAGCGGCCAGTGTGTTATCCCCATAGCCCATCCCGGCTAATATTCCGGCCGCAATGGCAACTACATTTTTTAATGACCCGCCATATTCAACGCCGAGAATATCAGTATTTGTATAAACCCGCAGTGACTCTGACATAAAGGCATTTTGAACAATTTGGGCTGATGTTTCGTCAGAACAAGCAGCAACAATCGTGGAAGGCATGCCCTTAACTACTTCTTCTGCGTGGGTCGGACCATAAAGTGTGGCAATCTTGCCTTCTGCATGATTTGGGAGAGCATGGGCAATCACCTGACTCATGGTGCGCAGGGTGTCGTTTTCAATTCCCTTGGCAACATTGACGATGATGGCATCTTCAGGGATCTGACCTGCCAGCTTTACCAGAGTTGACCCGATAGTATGTGATGGGATTGCGACCAAAATGAGTTCTTTCCCCTTTACACATGATTCCATATCCATGGTAAAGTCAAGTTCTGCTGGAAGGATGACACCAGGCAAATAATCTGGCAATTCTCTTTCATCAGTTGCCTGCTTATAATCCTGTTCCTGATAAAACCACACCTGCACTGTGTGTCCATTCTTTAATAAATGGATGGCTAACGTCATTCCCCAACTTCCGGATCCAACCACACCTATTTTCATCTGAACCATCCTCTCTAAAATAAAAGAGCTCCCAATCTGCATTAGGAGCTCATTATGTCGTTTAATCGATAGTTATTCGTAAAGTGCGTCTATTTCATTCTTGAAACGCTCTTCTACTACCCGTTTTTTTATTTTCAGGGTTGGAGTTAAGGTGCCATCTTCAATATTGAATTCCTTGTCAAGCAGCATGATCTTTTTGACTGCTTCATAGCGACTGAATTTCTGCATGACGCTCTCAACCTCGCCCATAAGCATATCGTACACTTTGGTATTTTTTATCAAGGCGCTTGCACTGGTATCTGTAATGCCATTTTCGCCTGCCCAAGTGCCTAATTCAATAAAATTGGGTACCATAAGTGCGGAAATAAACTTGCGTCTGTCACCAATCACCAAAGCCTGTTCAAAGTATTTATTAAGGATTAAAGCGCCTTCCATGGGGGCTGGCGCAATATTCTTACCACCTGCTGTCACAATGATATTTTTCTTGCGGTCAGTGATGCGCAGATAATCATCCTCTATAACACCGATGTCACCTGTATGAAACCAGCCATCATCATTGATCGCTTCACGAGTTCCGGCTTCGTCTTTGTAATAGCCCTTCATGATATGAGGACCGCGAGATAGAATTTCACCATCGTCAGCAATTTTTATCTCTACGCCATCCAGAGGAGGACCGATTGTCCCAAACCGATAGTCATTAGGAGGATTCAAAGTGATAACCGGCGAAGTTTCTGAAAGACCGTAACCTTCCAGAATAATAACTCCTGCAGCATCAAAAAAGCGTCCAATATCTCCGGACAAAGGCGCACCGCCGCTAGCAAAAAACTTGAACCGGCTACCCAAAAGAGCTTGAACTTTGCCCAGTACTAGTTTATCAGCGCGTTTTTTCTTTTTAGCCAGTTTAGGTGAGATTGTCCCGGCATTACGGGCCTCTACATAATCATAACCTGTTTTAACTGCCCAGGCAGCGATCTTGCGCTTGATGAATGAGCCAGCTGCAAATTTAGCTTGAACACCAGCATACATCTTCTCATAAAGTCGCGGAACTGACATGGCAACAGTGGGCTCGACCTCTTTTAAGTTTTCAATGACTTTTTCCATGGATTCTGCATAAGTAATGTTGGCACCCACATGAGTACCAACGTAATCACCTAAGCGTTCGAAACTGTGACTCAGGGGCAGGAATGACAGAAATATGTCCTCATCTGTAATTCCAAGTCTGGCATTGGAAGCAAATACATTACTCACCAAATTTCCATGGGTCAGCATAACACCTTTGGGATTGCCTGTGGTTCCACTGGTGTAGATTAGCGTAAGAACATCTTCAGGGGTAACCTTCAGGGCCTCAGCCTCATAATCGTACACGTCATCTGTTTCCTGGAAGGCTTTACCTTTTTCCATGAGAGTGTTAAAAGAGTAGATATTTTTATCATCGTAGCTAAGCGATTCATCAAAGTACACAATGGTCTTCAACTCAGGACACTGGTCTTTAATCTCCATGAGTTTATCCATCTGCAATTTATCCTGGGCAAAAACCAGTTTTGAGTCAGAATGAGCGATAATATACTGAACTTGACTCGGGATCAATGTGGGATAAACCGTAACAGATGTTGCTCCACGTGTGGCAGTAGCATAATCGGAATAGGCCCAACGACGACAATTTGCAGATAATATTGCTAGATTATCTTTTGGTTGGATACCAATTGAAGCCAGACCGTAAGAGGCGTTTTTCACCATCTCATATATATCTTTTCCCTTATCGCCAACCCACTGTCCATCAACTTTTTCGGTAAACAGTTCTTTGTCAGGATAATTCTTTGTAACATTAAGAAACATTTCCGCAATCGTTTTGAATTCCACGACGGCTCCTCCTTTTTTGGGGTTTTCATCAATATTCATCAATATTCGTCAATGATAAACATTTTCTTAGGAAAGCACAGCATTTTATTGACACATGCCCTGCAAGAATGTATCATTGCGGGCGCTTTTTAGAAATAGCCAGGGTGGCGGAATTGGTAGACGCAGTGGACTCAAAATCCACCGGTGGCAAC